>NZ_JBFUHV010000211.1:0-13131 GCF_056402215.1 Rhodococcus sp. P4_B6
TCGGGCACCCGCCTGCTGAGCACCCTGGTCAACAACCTCGAGGCCACCGGCGGACGCTACGGCCTGCAGACCATGTGCGAGGGCGCGGGCATGGCCAACGCCACCATCATCGAACGCATCTGACCCACACCCCCGAAAACCCTGCTTCCGAAAGGTAAGACATGATCGTCAACGACAGCGTCGCACTCGTCACCGGCGGTGCCTCCGGCCTCGGCCTCGCCACCACCAAGGCACTGCTCGCCGACGGCGCCAGCGTCGTCATCATCGACCTGCCCTCCTCCGACGGTGAGACCGTCGCCAAGGAACTCGGCGACCGCGTGCGTTTCGCCGCAGGCGACGTCACCAGCGAGGCCGACGTGTCCGCCGCACTCGACGTCGCGGAGTCGCTCGGACCGCTGCGTGTCGCCGTGAACTGCGCCGGCATCGGCAACGCCATCAAGACCGTGAGCAAGAACGGCGCGTTCCCGCTCGCCGACTTCACCAAGATCGTCACCGTCAACCTGATCGGCACGTTCAACGTGATCCGCCTTGCCGCCGAGCGCATCTCGAAGAACGAGCCGATCGAGGGCGAGCGCGGCGTCATCATCAACACCGCCTCTGTCGCCGCATACGAGGGCCAGATCGGTCAGGCCGCGTACTCCGCGTCCAAGGGCGGCGTCGTCGGCATGACGCTGCCGATCGCCCGCGACCTCGCCTCGCTGCTGATCCGCGTCAACACGATCGCTCCCGGCCTGTTCAAGACGCCGCTGCTCGGATCCCTGCCGGAGGCTGCGCAGCAGTCGCTCGGTGGCCAGGTGCCGCACCCCTCGCGTCTCGGCGACCCGTCGGAGTACGGCGCCCTCGCCGCGCACATCGTGTCGAACCCGATGCTCAACGGTGAGACCATCCGTCTCGACGGCGCCATCCGCATGGCACCGCGCTGATCGGCGACCTGTGACTCTGCGCGAGGACGGGCCTGCCACCACCGAGACGGTGTATGCCGACTGGCGGACCTTCGAGGCCCTGACGATGACGCCCATCCTCGAGCAGGCACTGGATCTGTTCAACGAGAACGGTTACCACGGCACGACGGTGCGGCAGATCGCCCGTCGTGTCGGGGTGACCGTCCCCGCCCTGTACTACCACCACGAGAGCAAGGAAGCCGTTCTCGTGGCCCTGTTCGAACTGCAGATGCGCGAACTGAACGAACGCGCCGAGGCAGCCGCCCGCGAGGCCGGCGACGACGTGCTGGCGCAATTCGCCAACGTCGTCGAGGCCATCGTCCTGTACATGACGTACCGGGTGCGGCACGTCTCCCTCGACACCGAGCTGCGGCACGTCTCCGCCGACAGCCGCAGTCGCTACGCCGCGACCCGCAAGCGGCTCGAACTGATGATGGTCGACCTCGTCGCAGACGGCGTCGCCCGCGACGTGTTCCACAGCGGCGACGTCCCCGAGACCGTGCGCGCTCTCCTTGGGATGTTCCAGTCGATTCCGCGGTGGTATCAGCTCGGCGGAGCACTGACTCCCGAGCAGGTCGCCGGCCGCTACGTCGACATCGCTCTCCACACCGTCGGGTATCTACCCGCTCACTGACCGTTTCCCCAGAGGAGCCGTGCCATGCTCTCCACCGCATTCACCAAGACCTTCGGCGTCCGCCACCCGATCGTGCAGGGCGGCATGCAGTGGGTCGGTCGCGCCGACCTCGTCGCCGCCGTCGCCAACGCCGGCGCGCTCGGTCTGCTGACCGCACTGACCCAGCCGACCCCGGAGGACCTCGCCAAGGAGATCGCCCGCACCCGCGAACTCACCGACCAGCCCTTCGGCGTGAATCTGACGATCCTGCCGGCGATCACGCCGCCGCCGTACGAGGAGTACCGGCAGGTCATCATCGAGTCCGGCATCAAGATCGTCGAGACGGCCGGCTCCAACCCCGCGCCGCACCTGCCCGACTTCCACGCCGCAGGCGTGAAGGTGCTGCACAAGTGCACCAGCGTGCGGCACGCGATCAAGGCCCAGGACAGCGGTGTCGACGGCATCAGCATCGACGGCTTCGAATGCGCCGGCCACCCCGGCGAGGACGACATCCCCGGGCTCGTGCTCATCGCGGCCGCCGCCGAACAGATCACCATCCCGATGGTCGCGTCGGGCGGATTCGCCGACGGGCGTGGGCTGGTCGCGGCCCTTGCGCTCGGCGCCGACGGGATCAACATGGGCACCCGCTTCATGTGCACCGCCGAATCGCCGATCCACCAGAACATCAAGGAAGCGATCGTCGCCGCCAAGGAGACCGACACCGAGTTGATCTTCCGTCCGCTGCGGAACACCGCCCGCGTCGCGAGCAACACCGTGAGCCGGGAGGTCGTCGAGATCCTCGACCGCGGAGGAAAATTCGAGGACGTCCGGGAACTCGTCGCCGGTGCCCGCGGGCGCACCGTGTTCGAGAACGGCGACCCCGAGGCGGGCATCTGGACCGCAGGCACCGTCCAGGGCATCATCCACGACATCCCGACCGCTGGTGAACTCGTCGAACGCATCGTCGACGAGGCGGAAGCCCTGATCGCGGAGCGCCTCGCCGGCCTGTCGGTTCCCGTCAGCGCCTGATCGTAGGAGAGAAGTCATGCAGCGCACCATCTTCGAGCAGGATCACGAGGCGTACCGGGAGACGGTGCGCGAGTTCCTCGCCCGCGAGATCGAACCGAACTACGAACAGTGGGAAGCCGACCGGCTGATCGACCGCTCGGCGTGGCTGGCCGCCGGAAAGTCGGGGATCGTCGGACTCGCCGTGCCGGAGGAGTTCGGCGGCTCCGGTGTCACCGACTTCCGATTCCGGTACGTCGTCGCCGAGGAGATCGCCCGCACCGCGACGACGTCGTTCGGTTCGGGGCTGGCGCTCCAGGACGACATCGCCATCCCGTACATCGTGAATCTCGGCACGCACGAGCAGAAGCAGCGGTGGCTGCCGGGCATGGCCGCGGGCGAACTGATCGGTGCGATCGCGATGACCGAGCCGGGCACCGGAAGCGACCTGCAGGGCATCAAGACCACCGCGGTGCGAGACGGCGACGACTGGGTGATCAACGGTCAGAAGACATTCATCACCAACGGTATTCACTCCGACCTCGTCATCGTCGTGGCCCGCACCGACCCGAACGCCGGCTCCAAGGGTTTCTCACTCCTGGTCGTGGAGCGGGGCATGCCCGGCTTCAGCCGGGGCCGCAAACTGCACAAGGTCGGACTGGCCGGTCAGGACACCGCCGAACTCGTGTTCGAGGACGTGCGGGTGCCCGCGGCGAACCTGCTCGGCACCGAAGGCCGTGGCTTCGTCCACCTCATGGAAAACCTGCCCCTCGAACGTATTTCGATCGCAGTCAACGCAATCGCGGCCGCGAAGGCCGCCTACCGGTGGACCCGGGACTACGTGTTCGAGCGCAAGGCGTTCGGCAAGCCGATCGGCGATCTGCAGAACACCCGGTTCGCGCTGGCCGAGATGCTCACCGAGATCGAGGTGACCGAATCGCACATCGACCGGTGCGTCCTCGCCTTGAACACAGACGAACTCACCGCCGTCGACGCGTCGAAGGGCAAGTGGTGGGCCAGTGAACTGCAGAAGCGCGTCGTCGACCGCTGCGTCCAGTTGCACGGCGGCTACGGCTACATGATGGAGTACCCCATCGGCCGCGCGTACGTCGACAGCCGGATCCAGACGATCTACGGCGGGACCACCGAGATCATGAAGGAAATCATCGGTCGCGACATCGCGGCCGGGTAGGCGGCTCCGCCGCCCGTGCGCCTTTCTGGTTGTTCCCGCTACCAGAAAGGCGCACGGGCGCGTAGCGCCTATCCCAGGCGGGCCTTCGCGTCGGCGTACTCACGGCTGAGGCGTTCCACGATCTGCGCCGCCGGGACTACGGCGTCGACGGCGCCGATGCCCTGCCCGGCGCCCCAGATGTCGCGCCAGGGCTTGGCTTCCGACTTCGCGGCGGTGTCCGCGTCCTCACCGACGCCGAAGTTCATGGCGGACGGGTCGGAGACGGCGAGGTTGTTCGGGTCGAGTCCGGCGGCCTCGATGCTGCCGCGCAGGTAGTTGCCGTGCACGCCGGTGAACAGGTTGGAGTAGACGATGTCGGAGGCGGTGGAGTCGACGATCATCTGCTTGTAGCCCTGATCGGCGTTGGCCTCTTCGGTGGCGATGAACGCGGAGCCGACGTAGGCGAGGTCGGCGCCGGCAGCCTGCGCGGCGAGGACCGAGCGGCCGTGGGCGATGGAGCCCGACAGCAGGAGCGGTCCGTCGAACCATTCGCGGATCTCCTGGATCAGCGCGAACGGCGACAGGGTGCCCGCATGTCCGCCCGCGCCGGCGGCGACGGCGATGAGGCCGTCGGCACCCTTCTCCACGGCCTTCTTCGCGAACTTGTTGTTGATGACGTCGTGGAGGACGATGCCGCCGTAACTGTGGATGGCGTCGTTGACGTCGGCGCGGGCGCCGAGGGAGGTGATGACGATCGGGACCTCGAATTCGACGATGGTGGCGAGGTCTTCGTCGAGGCGGTCGTTGCTCTTGTGGACGATGAGGTTGACCGCGTACGGGGCGGACGGTGTCTCGGGGTTGTTGGCGTCGTGCTTGGCGAGTTCCTCGGTGATGCGGGTGAGCCATTCGCGCAGCACGGGTTGCGGGCGGGCGTTGAGGGAGGGGAAGGATCCGACGACGCCGGAGGTGGATTGGGCGATCACCAGGTCGGGACCGGAGACGATGAACATCGGCGACGCCACCACGGGCAGGCGGAGCCGGTCTTGCAGGATGGGGGGCAGGCTCATGAATTTCTCCTTCATGCAGTGATGAGTGATGCGGTGGTGCAGGGTTTTACGACTGGGACAGCTGGGCGGCCATCCGTGGGATGAGCGCCTGCAGGCCCTTCACGGGCCGGACCATCACCTTGAACGACGTGATCTGGTCACGGTCGTTCCAGTGGATCAGGTCGATGCCGTTGACGTGGATGCCGTCGAGTTCGGTGGCGAATTCCAGGACCGCGGAACGATCGCCGTACCACTCCTCGACGTACCGGAAGCCGGTGCCGTCGAAGACGGTCAGGGCGGCGCCGAGGTAGGCCAGGACCTTCGGCTTCCCTTCCTGTGGAGTGAATACCGCGGGGGAGGAGAACACGGCGTCGTCCGCGACCAGGGCGTCGAGGGCGGCGAGGTCGCGGTGTTCGACGACGTGGCGCCAGCGGTCGACGACGCCGGGCCGGGCCGGCTGTGCGGCGGTCATCCGCGGAACGCCGGGGTCGGAAGGTCTTCGCCGAACACGTCCGGCAGGTCGTCGCGGACGCTGTCGGGGAACACGGCGGGCCGCTTCTCGAGGAACGCGGAGATGCCCTCATGCGCGTCCGGCCCGATGCCGCGGATGTTGATGCCGCGGGTTTCGACGCGGTGCGCGATCATCGGATGCTCGGCGCCGAGCGCCCGCCACATCATCTGGCGGGACAGCGCCACGGACACCGGGGCGGAGTGCTCGGTGAGGCTCCGGGCCAGCGCGTAGGCCTCGTCGAGCAGGGACTCGCGCGGGTACAGCTTGTACACGAGGCCGGCGTCGTGGGCCTCCGTGGCGGGGAACACCCGGCCGGAGTACACCCAGTCGAGGGCCGTCTGCAGCGGGACGAGGCGCGGGAGGAACCACGTCGAGCAGGATTCGGGGACGATGCCGCGGCGGTTGAAGACGAATCCGATGCGGGCGTCGTCGGCGGCGAGACGGAAGTCGGCGGCGAGGGTCATCGTGATGCCCACGCCCACGGCGGGACCGTTGATCGCGGCGATGATCGGCTTGCGGGATTCGAACATCCGGAGCACCACCCGGCCGCCGCCGTCGCGGCGGGCGTCGGCGCCCTCGTCCTCGTCCTGCCAGTGGTCGAACGTGGCGGCACCCGCCGACAGGTCGGCGCCCGCGCAGAACGCTCGTCCGGCTCCGGTGAGCACGATCGCCCGGACCGTGTCGTCCGCGTCGAGCTGGTCGTATGCGGCGATCAGCTCGTTCTCCATCGTGGTGGTGAATGCGTTGAGCTGGTCGGGCCGGTTCAGGGTGATCGTCGCGATGCCGTCGGCGACGTCGAGTCCGATGTGATCCATCGCACCAGCATGACATCGCTACCGAACGATCGCTAGAGCGGAATCTGTGACGGGACCCACTACTCTGGTGTGGTCGTGTGACGATCGGAGCGGGGACGGAGTACCAGGGATGTGCGCTGCAAAGGTGGCCGCTACGAGCACGGGTACCGGGCGGCAGGTGATCCTCGATTCCGCGGTCGCCAACATGAACGAACGCGGCTATCACGGCACGTCCATGCGCGACATCGCGCGCGGCGCCGACATCACCGTCGCGTCGATCTACCACCACTTCGCGTCGAAGCAGGAGATCCTGCAGGACATCATGGTGCGCGCACTGCACGACGCCATCGCGATGACCCGCGGCGCGCTGCTGCGTTCGGGCGGCGCCCCCGCCGACCAGTTGCAGGCGCTGATGCGGGCGTGGGTCATGTTCCACACCACCCGGCAGCGGGACGCGATGGTCGGTGCCACCGAGATCCGCAGCCTCGACGACCCGGGCCGCCGACTCGTCGTGGCCCTCCGCGACGAACAGGAGCACCTCTTCCGCGACGTCATCGAGCGTGGTGTCGAGGAGGGCGATTTCGCGACCGAATACCCGCGGGACGCGGTTCGCGGCATCATCAACATGGGGCAGTCGGTGTGCACGTGGTGGCACGCCGACGGTCCCCTGAAACCCGAAGAACTCGCCGAGCGCTACGCCGACCTCGCCCTCGCGATGGTGAAACCGGCCGTCTGATCGCATGAAATTCGCCCGAAGACTCGACGCTCTCCAGCAGCGATATCCGGCGATGGGTTTCCCGATCGCCGTCGCGTACAAATTCCTCGACGATCAGGGCGTGTACCTCGCGGCGTTGATCGCCTACTACGGGTTCATCTCGCTGTTTCCCCTCCTGCTGCTGCTGTCCACGGTGCTCGGGTTCGTGCTGTCGGGGCATCCCGAACTGCAGCAGGACATCATCGACTCGGCGCTCAGCCAGTTCCCCGTCATCGGAGCCGACCTGGCCGACCCGCACCGGATCGGCGGCGGAGTGACCGGCCTGGTGATCGGACTGGTCGGAGCCCTCTACGGCGGCCTCGGCGTGGCGCTGGCCTGCCAGAACGCCATGAACACGGCCTGGTCGGTTCCGCGCAACATGCGCCCCGACCCGATCCGCGGCCGGCTGCGGGGTCTGCTGCTGCTCGGCACGATCGGGCTCGCAATCCTGGGGACGGCCGCGGTCGCCGGGATCGGTGCCGCGACGCACCTGTCCGGTTCGTTCACGGTGCTGCTGACGCTCGCCGCGATCGCGATCAACTCGGTGATCTTCATCCTCGCGTTCCGGCTCGCCACCGCCCGCCCGCTGTCCGTCTCCGACGTGGCCCCCGGTGCTGTCGCGGCGGCCGTGTTGTGGCAGGTGCTGCAGTCGTTCGGTGCGTACTACGTGAGCAAGGTGGTGAGCACCGCGTCCGTGACGAACGGGGTGTTCGCCGTCGTGCTGGGCCTGCTGGCGTTCCTCTTCCTCGCCGCCGCGGCCGTCGTCGTGTGCGTGGAGATCAACGTCGTCCGCGTGGACAGGCTGCATCCGCGGGCGCTGCTCGTGCCGTTCACCGACAAGGCGGAACTCGCGGACGGCGACAAGCGGACGTTCACCGACCAGGCGAAGACGCAACGCGCGGTCCCGCGTCAGGGAATCCACGTCACCTTCGACGAACTTTCTGGGACGATGGACGAGTCCGCACCGACGTCGAAGGAGGAGCCGTGACCGATCCGATCTTCGACAAGTCGGAACAGCTGAAGCAGGTCCAGCAGGGGATTCTGCCCGGCGAGACGATCATCGCCGTGTACGACTGCATCGGCGCGGGCACCGGCTTCCTCGCGATCACGAACCTGCGCGTCGTGATCCAGGACAAGAGCTTCGTCGGCAAGCGCACCGCGATCACGTCCATCCCGTACAAGAACATCCGGTCGGTCTCGTTTCTCAGCAACAAGTCGTGGGCCGGCCAGTTCTTTTCCTCGAGCAGCATCGCCGTCGACGTCGCCGACACCACGTACGAGGCCGACTTCCGTGGCATGGACAAGGCCCACCACGTGCACACGGTGATCCTGCAGCACATCACGTGACGTAGATCGCTCCGGTCCGGTGCGCCGGGCCCACGTCTCACCTGCGGGCCCGGTGAGTGGAATCACGCCCGCGCGGATTGTTAATTCGCTTGCGGCCTCGCCCATACTGGTACGAGCCGGATTGCCACCATCTCGGCCCGGTTCATCCTCAGGCGAGTCCACTGGACGTGCTCGCCGATCCTACGATCAGCCCGACGGGAGTCTTGCTGCCATGACGCCGCCTGCAGTTCACCTCACCGAACCTGCGGTCACCGCTCGTCCGTCTCTGCGTCCGCGGATTCCGTCACCGAGTCGGCGGGGCGCGATGCTCGCGCTTGCGCTCGGCGGGTTCGGTATCGGCACAACGGAATTCGCGTCCATGGGCCTGTTGCCGGCGATGGCTTCCGCGACGGGGGTGTCGGAGCCGGTGGCCGGGCACTTCGTGTCCGCGTACGCGCTCGGTGTCGTCGTCGGGGCGCCCGTCATCGCGGCACTGGCCGCCCGCGTGGAGCGGCGCACGCTGCTCATCGCGTTGATGGGCACGTTCGTGATCGGCAATCTCGCGACCGCGCTCGCCCCCGGATACGAAACGCTGCTCGCCGCCCGATTCCTCGCCGGGTTGCCGCACGGCGCGTATTTCGGCGTCGCGGCGCTGGTCGCCGCGCACCTCGCGGAACCGGGCAAGCGGGCCAAGGCGGTCGCGACCGTGATGATGGGTCTGTCCGTCGCCAACGTGATCGGGGTGCCCGCGACGGCGTTCTTCGGCCAGATCCTCGGCTGGCGGTCGGCGTTCGCGTTCGTGGTGCTCATCGGAATCGTGACGCTGGTGGCACTGGCGCGTCTCGTCCCGCCGCTGGCCGGGGTGCACGTGAGCAACCCGGTGGCCGAACTCGGGGCGCTGCGCCGGGGACAGGTGTGGATGACGCTGATCTTCGCGACGGTCGGGTTCGGTGGCTCGTTCGCGGTGTACACGTACATCAGTTCGACGCTCACCGACGTGTCCGGGCTGCCGCACTCGATGGTGCCGGTGGCGTTGATGCTGTTCGGTTCCGGGATGATCCTCGGCAACGTCGTGGGTGGGCGCATCGCCGACAACGCGGTGGTCCCCGGCCTGTTCGGGTGCATGATCGCCCTGATCTGCGTCCTCGCCCTGTTCGTCGTCGCCGCACACAACCCGGTGACGGCGCTGATCGTGCTGTTCTTCATCGGCATGGCGGTGACGTCGATCTTCCCGGCCGTCCAATCGCGGCTGATGGACGCGGCGGGTGACGCCAAGACGCTCGCGTCGACGCTGATCCACAGCGCGTTCAACCTCGCCAATGCGGGTGGTGCGTGGATCGGTGGCGTGGTGATCGCCGCCGGATACGGCTACACCGCCCCGGCCGCCGTCGGCACCCTGCTCGGCGTCGCCGGACTGATCGTCCTCACGATCGCCGTCCTCCTCGACCGCCGGCGCCGGCCGGAACCGGTCGCCGGCTGACGGTTCAGGCGTGCACCCCGGCGGCGTAGCGATCTCGTAGCGTGCCCTTGACGAGCTTCCCCGTGGGGGTGCGGGGGAGGTCGTCGCTGAAGACGAGGTTCCGCGGGACCTTGAACCGGGCGAGCCGTCCCCGCACGTGGTCGAGGAGTGCGCCGGCCAGCGCGTCGTCCCCGATCTCTCCCGGAACGGTCTGGACGACGGCCAGCACCGATTCACCCATCTCCTCGTCCGGGATCCCGATCACCGCGACGTCGAGGACGGCCGGGTGCTCGGTGAGGGTGTTCTCGATCTCCTGCGGATAGATGTTGACGCCGCCGGAGATGATCATGAACGACTTCCGGTCGGTGAGGAACAGATACCCGTCCTCGTCGAGATAGCCGACGTCGCCGGTGGTGGTCCACGTCGGGTGCTGCGGGTGCTGGGCGTCGCGCGTCTTCTCGGGGGCGTTGTGATATTCGAACGGCAGGGTGTCCCGCTCGAAGTACAGGGTGCCGACCTCGCCCGGTGCGAGGTCGGCACCGTCGTCGCCGCAGATGTGGGCGACGCCGAGGGCGGCGCGGCCGACGGTTCCGGGCCTGTGCAGCCATTCCTCCGAGTTCACCAGGGTCATGCCGTTGAGTTCGGTGGACGAGTAGTACTCCGACAGGATCGGACCCCACCAGTCGATCATCTGCCGCTTCACGTCCACCGGACACGGGGCGGCGGCGTGCACGGCGACACGCAGGCTGGACACGTCGTACTTCTCCCGCGTCGGCGCGGGCAGTTTCAGCATGCGGACGAACATCGTGGGCACCCACTGGCTGTAGGTGACGCGGAACTCCTCGATGTACGCGAGCGCCTTCTCGGCGTCGAAGCGGTCCATCACGACGACGGTGCCGCCGAGGGCCTGCACCGACGCGCAGGTGCGGAGCGGCGCGGCGTGGTACAGCGGGGCGGGTGACAGGTAGACAGTGTCGGGCGTGACTCCCCACACCGTCGCGTTCATCCCGGTCATGGTGTCGCCCGGGTCCTGGATCTGCCGTGCGGGCAACTCCGGTTTGATGCCCTTCGGGCGGCCGGTGGTGCCGGAGGAGTACAGCATGTCCGCCCCGCGCGGCTGGTCGGGCAGCGGAACGTCGGACTCCGCGGCCGCGGCCTCGTCGAGGGAGGCGTAGCCGGGAATCGTTCCCCCGAACGCCAGTCGGTGCTCGACACCGGGGGTGAGGGCGGGAAGTTCACCGGCGACCACGTCGAGTGCTGCGTCGACGATCAGCGCCCTGGCACCGCAATCGTCGACGACGTACGCGATCTCCGGTGGCGTGAGATGCCAGTTCACCATGGTGAGGTAGAGCCCGGAACGCATGGTGGCCCAGTAGATGTCGAAGATGGCGGGGGTGTTCGTGGCCAGCACCGCGACGTGATCCCCGCGGCGCAGGCCGAGGGCGTGCAGGTGGCGGGCGATGCGGACCGAGCGGGACTCGAGTTCGGCGAAGGTGACCGTCTGCCCGGTGCCGGCCATGATCACGGCCGGCTTGTCGGGTGTGGTGGCAGCATGAGCGCCGGGATACATGGTTACTCCAATTCGTGGTGGATCTCGAGTGGTGAATCCGCCTCGGCGTCAGCCGAGCTGCTCCTGCGCGACCTTGGACCGGCGTGCCACGCCGGCCACCGAGATCAGTCCGATCACCGCCGCCACGATCACGAAGACGGCGGGGGAGAGGATGTTTCCGGTCTTCTCCACGAGCCAGACAGCGACGAACGGCGCGGTGCCACCGGCGATGACGACACCGAGGTTCCAGCCCATCGCGACACCGGTGAAGCGGACGTCCTTGTCGAACAGCAGCGGCATGAGCGTGTACGAGCCGACCTGGGCTCCGATGGTGTTGACCATGATCAGCAGATAGGCGATCGCGGCGATCCACAGGCTGTGGTGCATGACGGCCATGGCGGGGTAGGTGACGATCGCGAATCCGGCGAAGCTGATCACGGTGAACCGCAACCGTCCGATGCGGTCGGCGAGCATGCCGCCGAGCGGCATCGCGAGTGCGACGACGCCGATGACGGCGGTCGCGATCCAGTAGACCGGGGTGCGTTCGTAGCCGAGGCTCTTCATCAGATGGATGCTCATGTAGGTGAGGCCGATGTATGCGGTTCCGTTGCACGCCACACTGATTCCGACCGACTGCAGGAGGGCGAGCGGCTGACGCCGGAAGACGGCGACGACGGGCGCCTGGGCCGGCCCGGAATCGGCGTCCTCGCCGTGGGTTTCCTCGACCCGGGTGCGGGCCCACAGGCAGAGCAGTGTTAGCGGCAGCGCGAGCAGGAACGGGACCCGCCATCCCCAGCTCTCGAGTTGCACGTCGGTGGTGAACGCCGACACCGTGCCCGCGACCGCAGCGGCCATCGCGAACCCCATCGTGGAGCCGAGCGGGGTGAACGCGCCATAGGTGGCCTTGAGATGCCGCGGCGCCGATTCGGAGATGAACGTGGCCGAGCCGCCGACCTCGCCGCCGGCCGAGAATCCCTGGACCATCCGCACGAGAACGAGAAGCACCGTGGCCCAGATCCCCGCCTGCGCGTGGGTGGGCAGGAAGCCCATCGCCATGCTGCCGAGGCCCATGCAGACGAGCGTCGCGAGGAGGGCCTTCTTCCGCCCGAACCGGTCGCCGATGTGCCCGAACACGATGCCGCCGAGCGGACGCATGAGGTAGGCGGTGCCGAACACGGCGAGTGCCGACAGCAGCGCGGTGGCAGGGTCGCTGCTGGGGAAGAACAGCGGCGCCATCACGATCGCGAGGTAGCCGTACAGGCTGAAGTCGTAGTACTCGATGAGGGTGCCCACGCCGCCTGCGATCGCGGCGCGGCGCGCTCGGATGCGGTCTTCGGCTCGCCACTCGGTGGTGGCAGCAGTCCCGGTCAACTGGTCCGTCATGAGTGTCCTGACCTTTCGAGGCGGATGAGACGTGCATCACTTCCGGGAGATCATGCCAACTGAACGATCGCTTGGCAAGTTCTTCGATTTTCGGGAATCTCAGCTATTAACTGCAGAATATAGGGATATTGACTTCCGACGCCCGTTCGGCTGATGATGGGCACTGGCCGAACGAGCGTTTGGCTGAGGATCGAAGGACTTGAAAGGACGCAGCGGATGACGACGTCCCACGCCGAAGCGGACACCCACGAGGACCGGGAGGATTCGGCAGGCGTCGATCTCACCGCCCTCGCCCACTACCTCGACGGCGCGCTCGACGGCGGCGTGAGCGGCGACCTCGCTGTCTCGCTCATCAGCGGCGGCCGATCGAACCCCACCTATCGGGTCGCCGACGCCGACCGGACGTGGGTCCTGCGGCGGCCTCCGTACGGGCACGTTCTGCCGAGCGCCCACGACATGAAACGCGAGTTCACCGTGATCCGGGGGCTGGCCGGAACCGCCGTCCCGGTGCCCGAAGCGGTGCTGCTGTGCGAGGACGCGGACGTGCTCGGCGCGTCGTTCTACCTCATGGAACTGGTG
>NZ_JBFUHV010000212.1:0-13061 GCF_056402215.1 Rhodococcus sp. P4_B6
GAAGCACAGTGGTTCCTCCCCGTGCGATCGGCTCTGCTCGAGGAAGACAGCTCGATCGTGATCGACAACATCGACGCCCTCAGTGCGTGGTTGGCCGGTCAGCTCGCCGGCCCCGTGCGAGTCAGCCGCAACCAGGTCGTCCTCACCAGCGCGCCCGTACCCGACCTCGACAACCCGCACCGCGCCCTCGCGTCCTTGGCCCTGACCCGGCACGAGCTGCAACCGCTGCGCACCTACCCGCACAAGCTCGCAGCAGTCGCCAAGTCCGTTCTGGCAGAGCTACTTCCCGAATCCACCGTCGAGCTCGCCCCCTCGGCCCTCCACCTTCTCGCCACACAGCCGTGGCCGGGCAACATCCGCGAACTGCGAGCGGTCCTCGAGTACGCCGCCCGCGGCCGAGAACGCGGAATGATCGTCGAACACGATCTCCCGGACACGGTGCGCATGAACACCAGCACTGCCCGGTCACTGACCTTGATGGAGACCGCCGAGAGGGACGCGATCGTCGCCGCCCTGCGGGCGTCCAACGGGAACAGGGCAGCTGCGGCAGCGGAACTCGGCATCGGACGGACGACGCTGTATGCCCGTCTGCGCCGGTACGGTATCGCGGAGTCGGTACCGCGGCCGGGTGTTCGTAATCGGAACAGTTGAACCGTCCCTGATCGACAAATGTGAGTGGGGCCACTCCAGTGGGGAGTCGGCCTTACTCGCAAAGGACGAATCTGGTGACCGTTCACGCCCAGTCCCGAGTCAACCTCGACGCAGAATTCCCGATGACGATCGGCGGTGACCCCGTCACTACCGCCGACACCGCGCCGGTCTACAACCCGGCAACCAAGGAGATCATCGCCCGCGTGCCGGTCGCCTCGCGCGGCGATCTCGACGCCGCCGTAGTGGCCGCGAAGACCGCGTTCGTGACCTGGTCCGCGACAGCACTCGAGGAGCGTCAGGCGATCGTGGCGGCGATCGGTGACCGGCTCGAGGCGCACGCCGAGGACTTCCTCGCGCTACTGACCGCCGAGCAGGGTAAGCCGCGGCCGATGGCGGAGTGGGAGGTGTACGGGTCCGTTGCCTGGTTCCGGGAGATCGCCACGCAATCGCTGGACGAGGAGATCCTCGTCGACGACTCCGAGCGCCGGGTCATCAGCCGGCACACACCGCTCGGCGTGGTCGGAGCGATCGTGCCGTGGAACTTCCCGATCCTGTTGGCGGTGTGGAAGACCGCGCCGGCCTTGGTCGCGGGCAACACGATCATCGTCAAGCCCTCACCGTTCACCCCGCTGTGCGATCTCAAGCTCGTCGAACTCGTTCAGGATCTGCTGCCATCCGGTGTGCTCAGTGCGGTCAGCGGTGACGACGACCTCGGCAAGTGGATGACCGCGCACCCCGATATCGCGAAGATTGCCTTCACCGGCAGCACCGAAACCGGGCGCCATGTGATGAGCTCGGCTGCGGGCACGTTGAAGCGGATCACCCTCGAACTGGGCGGTAACGATCCGGCGATCGTGCTCGGCGACGTCGACCCCGTCAAGGTGGCGCCGCAGATCTTCTGGGCGGCCTTCCAGAACAACGCCCAGTTCTGCAATGCCGCCAAACGCATCTACATTCACGACAGCGTGTACGACGCAGTCCGCGACGAGTTGGTGAAGTATGCGCGAACGGTCAAGGTCGGCAACGGAGCCGACGGCGACACCCAGCTCGGCCCGATCCAGAACCTGCAGCAGTACGAGAAGGTCGGCGAATACTTCGACGACTGCGCCGCGAACGGATACACCTTCGCGCTCGGCGGCCGGATCGACCCGAACGCCGACGGTTGGTTCGTGCCCGTCACCCTGGTCGACAACCCGCCGGAGGACTCCCGCCTCGTCACCGAGGAGCCCTTCGGCCCCATCCTGCCGCTGCTGCGGTGGACCGACGAGGCCGACGTGATCGCCCGGGCCAACGACACCATCTGGGGCCTCGGTGCGACGGTCTGGGGTCAGGACCTCGAAGCGATCGAGCGGATCGGACGCCGCCTCGAGGCCGGCACGGTCTGGCTCAACGAAGTGCACCAGTACTCCCCCCATCAGGTGTTCGGCGGGCACAAGCAATCCGGAATCGGTGCCGAGAACTCCCTGCACGGACTCGCCGAGTACACCAACAACCAGACCATCACCCTGAACAAGGCGCGGAACGTCGTCTCCTGACCGCATCGGCCCTTGCTCCGATGACCCGCCCCACCAAGAAGGAACTTAGTTTGATGGACACCACCGCTGCTGTTCTGCGCTCCTCCGACGGCCCGCTCACGCTGGAAGAGCTTCGTATCGACGATCTGCGCCCGCATGAGGTGCTCGTGCGGGTCGTCGGATCCGGAATCTGCCATACCGATCTCGGCGTCATCGCCGGCCACGAACCCGATCAGTCGCCGATCGTGCTGGGTCACGAGGGCTCCGGCATCGTCGATGCAATCGGATCCGAAGTCACCACCGTCGCCCCGGGCGATCACGTGGTGCTCTCCTACAACTTCTGCGGCGAGTGCGACAACTGCGTTGAGCACAACGTGCCCCAGCATTGTCGACACTTCGTCGAGCTCAACCTCGTCGGGGCCCGCCTCGACGGCAGTACGGCGTTGGCCCACGGCAACGAACCGATTCGTGGCCACTTCTTCGGCCAGTCGTGCTGGGCGGCCCACGCCGTCGCCAACGAGCAGAACTGCGTGAAAGTGCCGCGCAATCTGCCCCTGGAGCTGCTCGGCCCCCTCGGGTGCGGCATCCAGACCGGCGCCGGGGCAGTCTTGAACACCCTGCAGCCCGAACCCGGTTCCTCGATCGTCATCTTCGGGGTGGGCTCGGTGGGACTGGCCGCGTTGCTCGGCGCGGTGGCCGCCGACTGCAGCACCATCATCGCCGTCGACATCCAGCAGTCCCGGCTCGAGCAGGCGACCAAGCTCGGTGCCACCCATACAATCAACTCGGCCACCGAGGATGTCGCCGCCCGGGTCCGTGACATCACCGGCGGCCCCGGCGCCCAGTATTCGGTCGACTGTATTGCGCTGCCGGCGGTGCTGCGGAGCGCTCTCCAATGCCTGCAGTCCCCCGGTGTCTGCGCCACCGTGGGTTTTCAGGGCATGTCCAACGAGATCACGATCGATCAAGGACATCTGCTGTTCGGCCGCACCCTGGTAGGAGTCATCGAGGGCGACGCCATCCCCGCCGAGTTCGTCACCCGCATGATCGACCTGTATCAGGCCGGGCGGTTCCCTTTCGACGAACTGATCACCACCTTCCCCTTCGAGCGGATCAACGACGCCCTCGAGGCGGCCCACCGCGGCGAGGTCACCAAGGCGGTCTTGACGTTCGACACCTACTCCCGCGAAACCGAAACCGAAAGCGCAGAGCAGTGAGTGATCTCCACGCCGCGGCCCTTCCCTCGGTTGGCCCCGGTCAAATTCTCCCGTTCGCCGCTACCCGCCATCCCGACAAGATCGGGTTGGTGGTCGGCGACCGCCGGCTGACCTACCGAGAACTCGACCACCTGTCCGACGGGGTCGCCGCATCCCTGCGCGCCCGCAACATCGGGCCCGGGGACGTGGTCTCGCTGTACGGTCAGAACAGTGCCGAGTGGATCGTCAGCTACCACGGCGCCCTCAAAGCCGGCGCGGTGGTGAACCCGGTGAATGTGATGCTCACCGGTCCCGAACTGTCCTACGTCCTCAGCGATTGTGGTGCGAAGGCGGTGTTCGCCGGGTCCGCACAGGCGGACACCGTAGAAGGTGCGCTCCAGGCTGTGACGTCGGTCGAACTGTTCTGCGTCTTCGACGGTCCCAGTGGGGCACACGAGAACGCGGTCCCCTGGGCAGAGTTCCTGGATTCGGCCAGCGACACCTCAACCACACCCACACCGAAGGTGACACCGAAAGATCTGTGCTGCATCGGATACACCTCGGGCACCACCGGTAACCCGAAGGGAGCCATGCAGACGCACCAGGCTGTGCTGCTCAACTGCGCCCTGACGGCGACCATGCACGGTCGGCTCGACGACGACATCGTGGTCACCGCCCTTCCGGCCGCGCACGTCTACGGGAATGTCGCTATCAACAGCACCTTTTTGGCCGGTGGGACGGTCGTGTTGATGGACCGGTTCAACGCAGCTCACGCTCTACGCCTGATCGGTACCGAGAGCGCCACGATGTTCGAAGGTGTCCCCGCGATGTACTCGATGATCATGGCCGACCCCTCGTTCGAGACCGCCGAGTTGTCAAGTCTGCGCAAGAGCACCATCGGCGGCCAGACCTTCAGCCCGAGCCTGGCCGAACGGTGGCAGGCCCGTGTCGCCGGGCCGGTGCTGGAACTGTGGGGCATGACCGAGATTTCCGGGCTCGGCACCACCCACTCCGTTTACACTCCTCCCGTACCGGGGTCGATCGGAGTTTCCTTGCCAGGTATCGAGATCAAGATCGGTCCCATCGACGGCAGCTTGAGTGAAGTGCCCGTCGGCACGCCAGGTGAACTCATGGTGCGCGGGCCGCTGGTAATGCTCGGGTATTACGGTCGCCCAGATGCAACCGCGGAGGTGCTCAGTCCGGACGGGTGGCTCCGCACCGGTGATGTCGCGTACGTGGACGACACCGGCCATTTCTTCGTCGTCGACCGACTCAAGGACATGATCCTCACGGCCGGATACAACGTGTACCCGGCCGAGATCGAACGCGTCATCAGCTCACACCCCCAGGTGACGATGGTCGCGATCGGCAAACGCCCGGACGAGGTGAAAGGCGAGGTCGCGGTCGCCTACATCGTGGCCGCGCCCGACAGCGATCTCGACGCCACCATCATCTCCGAATACTGCAGGGTGCACCTCGCCGCCTACAAACGCCCCCGCGAAGTCGTCTTCGTCGACGCCCTCCCGACAACGTCCTCAGGAAAGCTGATGCGCCGCAAACTCACCGAACTCGATCCCACCTTCACCCGGTAGATTCCGGGTTTGCACAACGAACTGGATCACCAACCATCGCACCCGATGCCAAACCGAACTCGATACTTGCAGGTACTCCGATCACAGCTGATCCGCGCGTCAATACTGTCCACGCACAAGTGAAAGCACCCGTCCCGCATCCGAGGCGGCGTCGAGGACCTCTCGAAACGGAGAACATGTTCATGGCATCGCCAAAACRACCTGACTTGCTCGTCCACTGCGCCTTGTGCTGGAAGTCCTCGAAGAGAAACCCACCGACCGAGGGTGAACAGTGTCCTTCCTCGACCTTCTCAGYGTGGCCGAGAAGGGTCCACCACGTCTCGGCATGCACGATGACGCGGAGGCCGTTCGAACTGCGTTGGAGAGCCTCAACGGCCCGACCGTCATCGTCGTGCATTCCTACGGAGGCATTCCACCTCATCTATCTGGCAGCGTTCCAACCTGATGTCACCGAGTCGCTGCTCGCGCTGACCGGCGGTGAGCATCCAGCCTGGACGAACGTCGAGGGCGATGTCATCACGGTGGTCGCCTCACCATGCATCGTCAAGTGTTCGCGGTTGGAGCATTGTGGCTTCGACAATCGCGTGCAAAATGAGCGATGTATCAACCCGCCATACATGCAGACGTCGAGCCACGAACGGGCTGGCCTCGCGATTCGAAGGAGAACGACATGACCGACATTTCAAGCAAATCGATCGAACAAATCTCTCGCCGTTGGGTCGACCTGTTCAAGGATCGGGACGGCATAGCCTTCGCGGCACAGTACAGCGACACTGGCGAGTACATTGACCATGCTTTCCAACTTCGCAGGACGGGCCGAGAATCGATCGCTCTACACATCGACATCTGGAGCAACTCAATTCCGAACTTCGAGATGAAAATCGCTAAGATCGATGTCGTAGGGTCACGGTCGATGTTCTCATTCGTCGGGTCCGGCACTTTCGAGAAAGACCTCCCCACGATGGCGGCGACCGGTACTACCTTCTCCTACAGGGGATTCATTGTTCTTTCCGTGAACGAACAAGGACTCATCACGCGGACTGAAGAGTTTTACAGCACCAGCTTTCCGAATGGGATTCCGTTCGAGGACTATAACTTTCGGGGAAGCAGTGCTCCGTTGGTTCGATAGGTTTTCGCCGCCTTTTCAGCCACGGCACGAACACCGAAACTGTGCCTACCGACGCAAATGACACGGACGACAGTGCTGCGGCGACAGGCGTGAGTGCCACTCCGCCGTCGTGAACTGTCGTACYGGTGACACAGCTTCGCTATGGTTCCGCGATTCGGTCATCGACGAACGCCGACAACCACGCTCCGACGGCTTGACAGTGGCCTTGACTTCGACGGCGGTACGGTGATCACCGTGATTCCGGCAAAGCAACACCCACCCCGGTGAAAAATCGTTCCCGCTCAGCCACAATCGGGTCTGGTCGGCGTGAGAAACCGGCCGGGTCGTCGAATACACCGCAACGAACCCGAGACCGGCCACCGCCTCCACCTCGTCCCGGCCCGGCTCGGTGGCTGCCCGAAAATGCTTGCCACCTCTGCCACGCCGTCGACCAGATCGACGCCGACCTCCGGCGACTCGTCGAGTACCTCAACCAGATCACCCGCGACGCCATACAGGTCACCGCCCTCCAATTGGCCTACGCCCGGCACGGTGACCTCGGGATCCTCATCACCTCCACCTACGGTGGCGAGATCGCCGCAGCCAAAGCTCGCACCTCAGCCGACACCACCACCCGGGGGACGAAGGACAGCTTTCTCGACACCATCGGCTCCGACACCGACCGCGCGAGCGCCGAGAAACTCTACGCTCCTCGACCAGGTCGACGACCGGCGCGGAACCCACGACGACCTCTGGTGCGGCAACCAACCCGGGTGTGGCATCTTCTTCCACCCCTACGGGCCGCGGTACGCGCCGATCCAGTTGTGGATCAACAAGGCCGGGCAGCTGATGGCCTACGGCAACTGGTACCAGTACGACAAAATCAAATACCACCGTCGGTTCGCCGAACTCGCCCATCTCGTCGGCCAGGACCACCAATCCACTGCGAAAGGCTTCCCCATCGCCGACCTCCCCGACCTCGACCAGTTCTGGTCCGTCACCCTGCGATGCGCCGAACACATCAACCGACCGGACGCCGGGGCCGATCACCGGGACGTCGGCCCGACACCGCAATCCTCTGACCCGAACCGGCACGCCTCGGTGCCGGTCCGCGAGCGTCGATCAATGGCACCGGGAAAGAAATTCGCCACGCCGCGGTCCGTGGTGGCCGACGACGAGCGGCATCGTCGCGGGCCCTACTCGGCACCGCGGGATTCACCGTCTCCGCGATCACCCTGTTCCCATGCCGGCGCATCTGTGAACTGCCAACACGGCAATCGCATGTGCGGTCACCATCCGGACTGACCCACACCACCCACCATCGTCCCCGGCCCACAGGTGGCTCCATCAAGACCACCACACCTCGGGGTGCCGCACCGCCGTCAATCACGTCGAAGCCCACCGTGATCTTTCGACACTGTTCAGCTCGTCGAGAACCTCATCGACCGTGGTCGTCGGGATGCGGAAGTCTTCGCCCTCCGACGCGCGGAGACAGTCGCGTACGTAGGCGAGCATGGCGAGTTCACGCTCGAGGTCTGCTGCGGTTCGGTCGCCCACGGCCTCAGCCTGTGCTGGGCGGGCGGTCATCAGAGCGTGCCGCTCGCCACACACGAGTGGCACCCTCAGCGCGGCGCAGCATCCTCGTCACGGGGAGGGACTTGGCGTTCGAGCAGCTCGGYCAACTCCTCGATGGTGACCTCCACGGTGCCGAACAGGGGATCGCCCTCCCTGGCGGCGCGGGCGACAGCCCGGCGGAGACGTTCGGTGAGGTGGGCATGCAGCGGATCCGTCATGACGGACAAGTCTGCTGCACCCGCATCACCGTGCTCACCCATGCGCGCCCACACGTCCCGCATGGGTGATAAGCACTCGGCGGTTCTCATCGGATCGAGTGCAGGATGTGCCGGTGAAGTGACCTCCCCATGGACGGCTGCCGGGCTTTCCTGCACAGCTGCGGCGCCGGCCAGCGCCCCGGCGTTCCCTGGTCCCCGACCTCCAACAGGCCAGCGTGGTCGGCGCACACCCTCGATGCTGCATCCTCGCCGTCGCCGCGGCACCGGTGTGCCCATTCCAAATTCTTTGGTCCCGTTCGTCAACACCGGCGGGGAGCACTTCACGGATCGGGACCACGAACTCGCCGGATACACGGCCTCGATGCCGCACTGCCCGAACCCGGAATCGGGGAAATACCATGGCCAGATGGCGCCCGACCATCAAGGCCACGAAGCCGCGCGTCCGCACCCTCCGCAGCGGGGCGCAGCCGACAGCGTCATCGAAATGCGCGGACTGTCGAAACGCTTCGGTGATCTCGTCGCCGTCGACGCGCTCGACCTCGATGTCCATCGGGGTGAGGTGTTCGGGTATCTCGGCCCCAACGGGTCCGGGAAAAGCACCACGATCCGCATGCTGTTCGACTTCATTCGTCCGTCCGCCGGAACCTACACCGTGCTCGGCGGCAGCGGCGCCGACCCGGCGATCCGCCGCCGGGTCGGCTACATCCCCGGCGAGCTCCGGTTCGATCCCCGATACACCACTTCAGACCTGATCGCGTTCTACGGCCACCTCCGCGGCGACATCGACACGACCTACGTCGACGAGCTCCTCGCACGCTTCGACCTCGATCCGGCGCGGCCGATCGGGCAGCTCTCCACCGGCAACCGCCGCAAGACCGCAATCGTACAGGCGTTCCTGCACCGTCCGGAGCTGCTGATCCTGGACGAACCCACCGCGGGTCTCGACCCGTTGCTGCAACACGAGTTCCACCAACTGATCGGCGACGTCACACGCGCCGGCGCGACGGTGTTCCTGTCCTCCCACGTCCTGCCCGAGGTGGAAGCGCTCGCCGACCGCGTCGCGATCTTGAGGACGGGCCGGCTCGTCACGRTCGCCGCCGTCGACGAACTCGCCCGCCACGCCCGCCAGCACATCGACCTGCACCTTGCCGGCGAAGCGAKTGCCGAGCCGTTCGAGAAGCTTCCGGGCGTCGTGCGCGCCACGGCGTCCGGGGCGGTGATCCGGCTCGTCGTCGAGGGCGACGTCGACGCCGTCCTCAAGGCGGCGGCGACGCTGCCGGTGCGGCGGATCGTCACCCACGAGACCGACCTCGAGGACGCCTTCCTCGACTTCTACCGGGACCAGCCGTGAAGGTTCTGGGGCGTTTCCTCGCGGACCGGCGTCGCTCGATGGTGTGGTGGTCGGGCGGCGTGGCCGCCTACGTGGCGGTCAACAACGCGTTCTACCCGACGATCAAGAACGTGACCGGGATCGAGAACCTTGTCAAAAACCTTCCGGACACCTTCAAGACCCTGATCGGCTCGAGCGACCAGATCCTCATCACCTCCCCGCCCGGGTACCTGC
The DNA here is from genome assembly GCF_056402215.1 of Rhodococcus sp. P4_B6. NCBI lineage: Bacteria > Bacillati > Actinomycetota > Actinomycetes > Mycobacteriales > Nocardiaceae > Rhodococcus > Rhodococcus sp. P4_B6. The sequence continues at coordinate 9,419 of NZ_JBFUHV010000212.1, forward strand.
AGGGCCGATTGTTCGGCCTCACCCTGCCGGTCCTACTGTTGATCTTCGCCGTGGGGGCCGGCGCATACGCGATCGGCGGGAGCGAGGAGGACGGCACCCTCGAACTGCTCCTGTCCAACCCGGTGACCCGCGGACGTGTCCTGATCGAGCGATTCGTCGCCGTCGTCGCGCTGTCGCTCGGCCTCGGGATCGTCACCACCGCGAGCCTTCTCGCGTTCTCCCCACCCTTCGGTCTGCTCGTGGGTGTGTCGATCCCCGGACTCGTCGCGGCGGTGTTCGCGGCGACCGCATTCGGGCTGATGCACGGCGCGATCGCGTTTGCTGCCGGCGCCTGGACCGGCCGCCGGTCGGTGGCGATCGCCACCGCCGCAACCGTGGCCGTGGTGGGAAACCTCCTCAACGCCGTCGCCGTGTCGAGCGAGAGCCTGCACTTCCTGCGGTTCGCCTCACCCTGGCACTGGTACGGGGGTCGCAACATGCTCGCGCAGGGGATCGCGCTCGAGCCGTTCCTCGCTCCGATGGCCGTTTCCATGGTCTGTGCGGCGGTGGCCTGGTGGAGCTTCCGACGGCGGGATCTGCACTGACCACCCGCCGCACATGGAATGAACTTCGAACCGCGTCACGTCCCACCCCGGCGGCCACCGACACCGCGACGGTCATCACGTAGTCGACGAGCAGGGCGGCGGCGACCGTCAACCCGGCGGACGGCCCCAGGTTGCGGTTCGCGACCTCGTAGGATCCGCCGCCGCTGGGGTAGGCGAACACCACCTGCCGGTAGGAGAGCACCACCACCGCCAGCAGCACCACCACCGCCGCACCCAGGTACGGGGTGACAGGTACGCCAGTCCGCCCAAGGACAGCACCAGCAGGATTTCCTGAGTGGCGTAGGCCACCAACGACAGCGGGTCGGAGGCGAAGATCGGCAGCGCCAGCCGCTTGGACAGCAACTGGTCACCGAGATGCTCACTGCGCAGCGCACGACCCAGAATCAGGCGCCGCACCGCATGGACGGCTTTGGACACCGCCGAAGCGTACGGCCTGACAACGCCGAAATCCGCCGCCGAGGCGTAAGGATTCCGCTAAGAAACCAGCCCGCGCGGCAGCCCTCTGCTACGACCGAACTCGGTGCCAGAGATTCCTCCGGACGGATCAAGCCTCACAGGCCATACCGAACATCATGCGACGAACCTCCACATCGGGTAAGCATTGTGCAGGGCGTCGGTCAACCCCATCCAGGACCGTTCATAATTCGCGTCCGGTCGATGATCTCGGTACTCGAAGGGCAGGTCAATGGCCACCCAGAAGCGGGCGGAAGTCACTCGTCGCGCGTTGCTCCATGCCGCGGCCGAGGTATTCACCCACCGCGGCTACGCAGAGACGAAGCTGAGCGAGGTCCTCACCCAGGCCCGGGTCACCAAGGGGGCCCTGTACTTTCACTACGCCTCCAAGGAAGAACTCGCCCGCGCCGTCATCGAGGAGGGCACGAGGCGGTTCACCGCCGTGTGCACCCCGTATCTCGCCTCCCCCGCACCGGCATTCGAGACCATGATCGGCATCTCCTTCGTCACCGTCGACGCCGCCCTCCACGACCCGGTGATGGGCGCAACGTTCCGCCTCATCACCGAAATGGGCGACTACCGAAGTTCCGAGACGGACACCTTCACCACCTGGATAACCACCTACCAACTCCTCGCCCGCCGGGCAATCGACGAGGGCGACCTGCGCGAGGACACCGATCCGGACGCAGTCGGGCAGCTCCTGGTGGAACTCTTCGCCGGGGCACGCCTCCTGGCGACGGCCACCGACACCCTGCCGACGCGGACCGCGATGGCGTGGGATCTGCTGCTCCCGGTGCTGGTGACCACACCGAAGATCGACTACTTCCGACAATTCGTCACCCGAAGGCTGCCTTCGGTGCGCCCGCCGTGAAGGGTGCTGTCAATAAGGGCCGAGGAGCCTCGATGTAACGGCACGCAGGATAGAGCCCCCCGGAGTGCTTGTTCGATCAGGAAGTCCTTGACCATATCGGCGTCGAGGCTGCGGTACCAGTCCAGGTCGGGGATGTGGTCGCGGAGCAGGGTGCTTGCCGGAAAGGCCGAGCGCGGAAAACGACGCTCGGTAACCCTCGAGTTGTGTAAGCGAGGTCCCTGCCAGCAACCACCCCAATCCGCGAGTAGTCACTACATACGGGTCTACGACGGGGGTTGGACGCGGCCCCAGCAACTGCTCAGCCGGATTACGATCGGGCGACGCAGGCTGTTTCAGCTGAGCCGGGAAACCTGGTAGTGGCTGATCAGATCGCCGTCGAGCGATTGGCGGATCAGCACGCTGAGGTTCACGGTCAGCGTCGGCCGGTCCGTGAAGGAGAAATCGACGCTCAAGTAACCGAGCACCACGTCGTCGGCGAGTCGACGGGTTTCGAGGATCCGGTACCCGGCGGTCATGCCCGGCGGCTGGGATTCGTAGTAGTCGGCGACACCCTGCCGTCCGACTGTATATGGGTGCAGGCCTTGGAAAATCGCGTCCGCGGTGAACCCGGCGGCGACGCGCTGGGGCTCGTGCGCGTCGACGGCGGCCTTCCACCGGTCGAGCACCCCGCGCAAGATTTCTTCGTTTTCAGCCGTGCTGTTCATGAGATGTCCGCCTCGCTCTCAGTGCCCGGCGCTCTGGCCGCCGTCGACGTGCAGGATCTCGCCAGTGACGAACCCGGCGTGCTCGAGGTAGAGGATCGCGTCCACGACGTCGTCGATCTCGCCCAGCCGGCCGACCGGGTGCAGGGTGGCGAGCGCCTCATGCGTGTCGACCGGGTGCATCGGGGTGCGGATGACGCCGAGCGCGACGGCGTTGACCCGGATTCCGCGGGTCGCGTACTCGACCGCCAGCGACTTGGTGACCGCGTTCAGCCCGCCCTTGGTCAGCGATGCGAGTGCCGAGGGCACCCGCGAGTTGGCGTGGTCAACCAGCGTGGTGGAGACATTCACCAGATGGCCGCCGCTACCGTGGGCAAGCATCGCGGCGACGGCGCCGCGGGAGATGTCGAAGAAGCCGCGCAGGTTCACGCTGGTCACGACGTCGTAGTCCTCGTCGGTGTAGTCGGTGAACGGCTTGGCGACGAAGATGCCCGCGTTGTTCACCAGTGTGTCGATCCGGCCGAACCGCGCCAGCGTCTGCTCGACGATGTCGGCGCCGGTTCCCCGCTGGGACAGGTCGCCGGGCACGGTCAGCACCTCGGGATCGTCGGATGCGCCGATGGAGCGGGAGGTCGCGACGACGGCGTAGCCGAGCTTCCGGTAACCGGTGACCAGGGCCGCGCCGATGCCCTGGGAAGCGCCGGTGACGATGACAACTTTCTGGGTGGTGCTCATATGTCGACTTACTCTCTTTCGCAACGGGGTTGGCGCACAAGGACTCGGTGACCGAAAATCCCGGAAATACCGTTCGGAACACGGGTGGTTTCGTTCACGAATCGATGATGCGCGCGCGGCGGAGGTCCGCGCCACGACCTGTTTGCTCCCTCCTGGGAGGCGCAGCCTCCTACGGCGCCCCCGGCTTAGCGGTGGGGGTCGTCCTCGGGCAGCCAGACTCCGCTGGCGTGGATGCCGAGATCATCGACATCCCGGGTGAGGGCGTCGGCGGCGGCGAG
>NZ_JBFUHV010000213.1:0-14165 GCF_056402215.1 Rhodococcus sp. P4_B6
CCCGAGACCCGCTCGGGTTCGCTCGGCGCGAGTGAAATCGACAGCAGCATAACCACTTCAACCAAGTGCACCGTCGTCGACGTCACGTCGACGGCGGTGCACCCGATTCCACTGCCTCGACCGAGGCCGAGCGAAACCAGTTTTCCCAGTCAGCTTTCCAGACCTATCGAGGTGCAGATTTGAAATCGAATGAAGTATCGAGCGGCAATAGTCAGAGGTGCCTGGTCGGTGTCCCTCGAGAATCGAGTGACGGTGAGCGCCGGGTGGCTCTGGTGCCGAAAATTGTGTCCGCTCTGATCGGCAAGGGCGTCGATGTGGTAGTCGAGTCCGGGGCCGGTATGGGGGCGTTGATTCCCGACGAGCTGTACACCGCTGCCGGGGCGAAGATCGGCGATCCGTGGACCGCTGATGTAGTGGTGAAGGTTGCACCCCCGTCCACGGACGAGATCAGCCGGATCAGCGCGGGGACGAGGCTGATCGGCTTCTTGAATCCGCGCAGTGCGGATAATCGGATTGCCGAGCTCGAGGCCGCCGGAATCGAGGCATACGCCATGGAGGCGATTCCACGTATTTCGCGCGCCCAGGTGATGGACGCGCTGTCGTCGCAGGCCAACGTGTCCGGCTACAAGTCGGTGCTGCTGGCGGCGTCGGAGTCGACACGGTTCTTCCCGATGCTCACCACGGCTGCGGGCACGGTGAAGCCTGCGACGGTGCTGGTGCTCGGTGTCGGTGTCGCAGGCCTGCAGGCGTTGGCGACGGCGAAGCGTCTCGGTGGCCGCGCAACCGGATACGACGTGCGTCCCGAGGTCGCGGACCAGGTGCGGTCGGTGGGCGCGCAATGGCTCGACCTCGGAATCGACGCGGCCGGTGAGGGTGGATACGCCCGCGAGCTGACCGAGGACGAGCGCGCGAAGCAGCAACGGGCTCTCGAAGATGCAATCAAAGGCTTCGACGTCGTGATCACCACGGCCCTGGTGCCGGGTCGTCCTGCCCCGCGTCTGGTGACTGCTGCCGCCGTCGAAGGAATGACGCCCGGCAGTGTCGTCGTCGACCTCGCGGGTGAAACCGGTGGCAACTGCGAGCTCACCGAACCGGGTCAGACCGTCGTCAAACACGGCGTGACCATCTGCTCGCCGCTGAATCTGCCGGCGTCCATGCCCGAGCACGGGTCCGAGTTGTACGCGAAGAACATTTCCGCGCTGATCGAATTGATGCTCCTCGACGGCGGTGCCGGCGAAGGAACGGGGAAGGTCGCCGTCCTGGCTCCGGACTTCTCCGATGAGGTTCTGGCCGGCGCGTGCGTCACCCGTGAAGAGAAGGGCGCCTGATGTACACATCGCTTCTGGCGAACATCGCGATCCTGGTGCTGTCCGGGTTCGTCGGTTTCGCTGTGATCTCCAAGGTTCCGAACACCCTGCACACTCCGCTGATGTCGGGTACGAACGCCATCCACGGCATCGTCGTGCTGGGTGCGTTGGTCGTCCTGGGCAAGGTGCACGATCCGTCGCTCGGGTTGCAGATCATCTTGTTCGTCGCGCTCGTCTTCGGAACCGTGAACGTTGTCGGTGGCTTCGTGGTCACCGACCGCATGTTGGCGATGTTCAAGGCCAAGCCGGCCGCCGCGTCTGTGTCGAAGGATGGTGACCGGTAATGGAATACCTGGTCAATGGTTTGTACATCGTCGCGTTCGCGATGTTCATCTACGGTCTCATGGGCCTGACGGGCCCGAAGACCGCGGTGCGCGGCAACCAGATCGCCGCGGTCGGCATGGTCGTCGCTGTCGTCGCGACGCTGATCTCCATTCGCGATGCGCAGATGGGGAACTGGATCCTGATCGCCTCCGGCCTCCTGATCGGTGTCTGTCTGGGTGTTCCGCCGGCGCTGCGCACGAAGATGACGGCGATGCCGCAGTTGGTCGCACTGTTCAACGGTGTCGGCGGCGGCACGGTCGCGTTGATCGCGTACGCGGAATTCCTGGACTCGGACGGGTTCACCGCATTTCAGCACGGCGAATCGCCGACGGTCCACATCGTCGTCGCCTCGCTCTTCGCCGCGGTGATCGGCTCGATCTCGTTCTGGGGCAGTGTGATCGCGTTCCTGAAACTGCAGGAGACCCTGCCCGGTCGCCCGATCGGAATCGGAAGGCTCCAGCAGCCGCTCAATGCTCTGCTGCTCATCACCGCAGTCGCGTTCTCGGTAGTCATCGGGATCAGGGCGATTTCGCCGGAAGGCCCGACCGGCTCCCTGTGGATCGTGGGGGTTCTGGTGCTCTCGGGCATCCTCGGCCTGATGGTCGTTCTGCCCATCGGCGGCGCCGACATGCCCGTCGTCATCTCTCTGCTCAATGCGCTGACCGGGTTATCGGCCGCTGCAGCAGGTTTGGCACTGAACAACCAGGCGATGATCGTCGCCGGCATGATCGTCGGCGCTTCGGGCACCATCCTGACCAACCTCATGGCCAAGGCCATGAACCGGTCCATCCCCGCCATCGTCGCCGGTGGATTCGGTGGCGGCGGCGGTGACGTGGCAGCATCGGACGGCGTCGTGCGCACGGCCAAGGCGACGTCGGCCGCCGACGCCGCAATCCAGATGGCCTACGCCAACCAGGTCATCGTCGTACCCGGATACGGATTGGCTGTCGCGCAGGCCCAGCACGCCGTCAAGGACATGGCGAAGTTGCTCGAAACGAGGGGCGTCGACGTCAAATACGCCATTCACCCCGTCGCCGGGCGTATGCCCGGTCACATGAACGTTCTTCTCGCCGAGGCAGATGTCTCGTACGACGCGATGAAGGAAATGGACGACATCAACGACGAGTTCGCTCGCACCGATGTCACCCTGGTGATCGGCGCGAACGACGTCACCAACCCGGCAGCGCGCAACGATCCGAGTTCACCGATTCACGGGATGCCGATCCTCAACGTCGACCAGTCAAAGTCCGTCGTCGTGCTCAAGCGTTCGATGAACTCCGGTTTCGCCGGTATCGAGAACCCGCTCTTCTTCGCCGAGGGCACGTCGATGCTCTTCGGTGATGCCAAGAAGTCGGTCGCCGAAGTGACCGAAGAACTCAAGGCGCTGTAGCGCTCGACCTAGGACGTCCACGCGTACCGGAAGCGTTGCGCGACCTCGTCGACCGGTTTGTCCCGGTACTCGGCGTGCTCGTAGCGCTTGACCGCCGCCAGCGCTTCCACGATGAGCGGACCGAACAGGTCCCGCGCGAGTGCCGAGGACTCGAATGCCCCGAGCACGTCGGACGGCAGGGTCGGGAGGAGGTCGACGGCGTGCGCGCCTGCCAGGTTCGCCGGGTCGACCGACACCTCGTCCGGTAGTGGAAACGCACCGACGATCCCGTCGTGGGCGGCGCCGAGAATGGCGGCGCCGCTCAGGTACGGGTTCGCGGAGGGGTCGACGGGTTTGATCTCGAGGTTCGCGCCGTGCGGGTTCCCGGCGGTGTCCGTGCACAGGCGGACCGCTGCCTCGCGGTTCTCCAGCCCCCAGCAGCGCGACACCCCCGACCACATCCCCGGGCGCAACCGCAGATGCGACAGCGCCGACCCGGCGAGAACCGCCGTGAACTCGGGTAGCGCCCGCAGGATCCCGGCGACCGCGGCGCCACCGGCGGCCGTCAGCCCGTGCGGGCCCGGACCTCCGGACAGGATCGGCCGATCGTCCTCGGCGAACGACACGTGCTGGTGGGCGCCGTTTCCCGCACCGCCCGCAACGGGCATGGGCGAGAACGACGCCCGCATCCCCTGGGCACGCGCGGTCCGGCTGATCAGTGCGCGAGCCAGCACCACGTCGTCGGCGGCCGTGACGGGGTCGGCGGGGGCGAGCGACACCTCGAACTGGTTGAGCCCGGCCTCGGCGTGGACCTGTTCGACAGGCAGCCCGGCCGTCGCTGCCGCGGCGAGCAGTCGTGCGAAGAATTCATCGTGCGCGAGAACGGCGTTCAGTCCGTACGCGGACCATTCGTCGGCCGTCGCCGCGTCGAACAGCGTGAACTCGATCTCGTGGCCGGTCCGCGCGCTCAGCCCGGATTCCTCCAGCCGCGCCGTCACCCGCCGCAGCGCATCCCGGGTGCAGGCGAGCGACGGCGTTCCGTCCTGCTCGGTGAGGCACGCCGGCGCCCAGTACGTGCCGTCGCCCAGATTTCTCACGTCGTCGGCGTCGATCCGCAGCCGAAGGTCGCCCACCACGGAGAAGGCCGGCGTGAACGCGAGGTGGTCGTCGACGCAGAACACACTCCAGCTCGGCGAGGCGCCCGCACCGGCGTCGACGAACGTGGACAGCCTCGCGATGGGCAGCATCTTCGCCCGGGAGACCCCGGCCATGTCGACGATCGAGCCGACGATGCGGTCGGTGGGGGCGAAGTCGTTCCCTGCGCCGCGCATCAGTGCCTCGCCACCGCCCCTGTCACGAACCGAGCAGCTGGTGCGCCCGCAGACCGACGTACAGTTCGGCGGCGTCGATGGGGTCGGAGAAATCGCGTCCCGTGAGGGTGTGAATTCGGCGCAGCCGGTACAGGACGGTGTTGCGGTGGTAGTGCAATTGGGTGGCCGCCGCCGTCGTGGAGCCGCGGCAGGAGAACCAGGCGTCGAGAGTGGCGAGCAGGCTTTCCTGTTCCTCCGCGGGCAGGGCCAGCACCGGTCCGAGTATCTGGTTCGACGCGAGCTTCCCGGCGTCGGGAACACTGACCAGCAGCAGCGACACCGGCACCGACTCGTAGCGGGTGACGGTGCACCCGCCGCGCCCCGCGCAGCGGCGGGCGATCCGCGCCTGCTCCACGGCCCGGCTCGTCCCACCCGGACGTCCGAACGCCGAGCTGACGCCGATCCGTCCGTGACCGGTGCGGCCGAGGATGTCCAGCGCCGAATCGAGGACCTCGGCGGTGGCGGCCCACAGCAGCCCGACCCGGCCGTCGACCTCCGAGTCCCACACCGAGTCGACCCCCGCACCGCGAAGGTCCGACTGGACGACGTCCGCTGCGGACGTGGACGCCGCCGCCTCGACGGACACGACGAGGAACGTGCTGTTCTCCGGAATCCGGAACGTGCGGAGCGCGTCGGCGGCGCCGGCCGGGTTGGCGGCATGGTCACCGAAGAGGGTGCGGATCAGCCGGCCCCGCGACTCGGCGTCCTCGCGGGCGCGCAGGTCGGCGGTCTCCCGGTAGGCCTCCGCGGCGCTGTCCGAGTAGACGTCCACCAGCGCCCACACCTGGGCGGCCATGTCGAGCAGCGCATTGGTGGCGCGGCCGTCCGAGCGGTTCATCAGTTCGTCCCAGATCAGGCGACCACCGAGCCGGAACGCGTGGAGCAGCGCCGCGAGCGGCACCCCCTGTTCGGCCTTCAACTGTCCGGCCGCACGCGCCGCCTCCAGCCGGATCGGCGCACTGCCCGCGAGGTTGCCCAGCATCGCCGTGAGGTTGTCGACGCACGCCGCGTACAACTGCTCCGGGGTGAGGAGTGTCGCCTCCACGTAGCCGTGCTCGGCCGACAGGATGCGCGAGACGAGTTCCTCGGACAACTCGTCCACCGACTCCAGCATCGAGCCCAGAAGATCGGTGGGCGAAGGCGCGACATCCGGGCTGACAGTCATCCGGCAAGACTATCCACCGGATGAAATCGGCGCCATCCCCCTTTTGTGCGACGGCATAGCCCCGGTGGGCTACATTCACAGCCGCTGCCTATGGCGCGGCGCCCGCAACGGGGACGAGAATCGGTGTTCTACGCCACAGAAATCTTCCAATTCTGTGGCGCGGCCCACCATGTACTCGACCCGAGCGGAGCTGTCCACCGTGAGCACTTCAGAACCCGAGGTCACCTCCAACACCACCTCGCCGCACCAGGAGGTCGACGCGGCCCTCGCCGACCTCGCCGAGGGCGAGAAGACCTGGGCCGACCTCTCCCTCACCGACCGCGGGACACTCCTCGACAAGGTGCACGACCTCACCGTGCAGCATGCCGCCGACTGGGTGGACGCCGCGGTCGCGATCAAGGGCCTGGACCCGAAGTCGCCGCTGGTCGGCGAGGAATGGATGTCCGGACCGTACCCGCTGGCCACCGGCACCGCGGCACTGTCCGCGAGTCTGGCAAAGCTCGACGCCGGCACCAGCCCACTGGACGGCGCCACGTTCGGCACCGCGCCGGGCGGCCGCACCACGGTCAAGGCGTTGCCCCTGAACATCTTCGACAAGTTGCTGCTCAGCGGATTCAGCGCGGACGTGTGGCTGCAGCCGGGAATCGATCGTGCGACGGCACAGCGTGACGCCGGCCTCGCCCAGCGCGACCCGTCGCGGACGCAGGGCGTCGGCGTGGTCCTGGGCGCCGGCAACATCACCTCGATCGCCCCGCTCGATACCCTGTACGAACTGATCGCGCACAACCGCGTCGTCGCCCTCAAGCTCAACCCCGTCACCGACCGCCTGCTGCCCGTGCTGACGCGGGTCCTCGAACCGCTCATCTCGATCGGCGCGGTCCGGTTGCTGACCGGCGGCGCGGACGTCGGAACGTACCTGGTGCACCACGACCTGGTCGACCACGTGCACATGACGGGCAGCGCGCTCACCCACGACGCGATCGTGTTCGGGACCGGCGAGGACGGTGCGCGGCGCAAGGCGGCGAACGAACCCCTCCTCGGCAAGGCCATCTCCAGCGAACTCGGCGGCGTGTCCCCCACCATCGTGCTGCCCGGCGAATGGAGCCGCGCCGACATCAAGTTCCAGGCCGAACACATTGCGACGCAACGACTGCACAACGGCGGCTACAACTGCGTCGCGGCGCAGGCTGTGGTCGTGTCGTCCGAGTGGAAGCAGCGCGACGAGTTCGTGGCCGCCCTGAAGGAGGCGCTCGACAAGGCACCGGAACGCACCGCGTACTACCCCGGCAGCGACGCCCGGGTCGCCGGCGCCGTCGCGTCGTTCCCCACCGCGGCCCGGCTGGGCGAGAACGGCGGACGCGTCCTGGTCAGCGATCTCGAGCCCGGCGCCTACGCCCCGCTCCTGCAGACCGAGTACTTCGCGCCGGTGCTCGGCGTGATCGACCTTCCCCACGGCGGCGCCGAGTTCGCGGCCCACGCCGCCGACCTCGTCAACGCGGACTTCGTCGGAACACTCGGGATCAACATCGTCGCGGCGCCGCACACCATCCACGAGATGGGTGCGGAGTTCGACTCGCTGCTCGAGAGCCTCCGCTACGGGACCATCGCAGTCAACGCGTGGACCGGCGTCGGCTACCTCACCGCCACCGCCACCTGGGGAGCCTTCCCCGGCCACACCCTGAACGACGTGCAGAGCGGCATCGGCGTGGTGCACAACGCGCTCCTCATCGACCGGCCGGAACGCACCGTCGTCCGCGGCCCGTTCCGGCCGTCGCCGCGGTCCATCCTGAACCGCGAGATGTCCATCTCGCCCAAACCCCCGTGGTTCGTCACCAACCGAACCGCCGCCACGACGGGCCGATTGCTGACAGGATTTGCCGGTGCACCCTCATGGACCCGCCTGCTGGCGATCTTCGCGTCCGCGCTGCGTGGGTGAGGGCTGCGAGTCCTCGTCCCGTCACCCCCGTCGAAGTGGAGATGAACGATGAATCAGGAACTGTCTGTGGCCGACTACGTGATCGTGGGGTCGGGTTCGGCAGGTGCGGTGCTCGCCGACCGGCTCAGCGCCGACTCCGGCAGCGAGGTCGTGGTCCTCGAGGCCGGCGGTGAGGACAAGGACAAGTTCGCGCACATCCCCGCCGCCTTCTCGAAACTGTTTCGCAGTGAACTGGATTGGGACTACCTGACGGAGCCGCAACCCGGGCTCGGCGGGCGCACGATCTACTGGCCGCGCGGCAAGATGCTCGGCGGCTCGTCGTCGATGAACGCGATGATGTGGGTGCGCGGATTCGCCGCCGACTACGACGAGTGGGCCGAACTCGCCGACGACACGTGGTCGTTCAGGGAAGTGGTCAAATACTTCCGCCGCATCGAGAACGTGCAGGACGCGTCGGACGCCGACAGCGGCACGGGCGGACCGATCGTCGTCTCGCACCAGCGGAGCCCCCGCGCCCTCACCGCGTCGTTCCTCGCGGCCGCCGAGGAGACCGGCTACCCCGTCGAACGGGCGAACGCCACTCGGCCCGAAGGCTTCTCACAGACCATGGTCACGCAGAAACGGGGCGCGCGGTGGAGTACGGCCGACGCCTACCTGCGGCCGGCACTGAAGCGGAAGAACCTGACCGTCCTCACCGGCGCCCAGGCCACCCGGGTGCTGTTCGAGGGCTCCGCCGCCGTCGGCGTCGAGTACGAGAAGGACGGGGTGCGACGCACCGTCCGCGCCGCGAAGGAAGTGATCCTCGCCGGCGGGGCGATCAACTCGCCGCAACTCCTCATGCTGTCGGGCATCGGCGACGAGGCGCAGTTGCGGGCGCACGGCGTCGCGGTGCAGCAGCACCTGCCGGAGGTCGGGAAGAATCTGCTCGACCACCTGGTGTCGTTCCTCGGCTACAGCGTCGACTCGGACTCGCTGTTCGCCGCGGAGAAGATCCCGGAACTGCTCAACTACCTGACCCGCCGCCGCGGCATGCTGACGTCGAATGTGGCCGAGGCGTACGGTTTCACGCGCAGCCGGGACGATCTGGCACTGCCCGATCTCGAGATGATCTTCGGGCCGGCGCCGTTCTTCGACGAGGGCCTCATCCCTGCGACCGGGCACGCCGCGGTGATCGGCACCATCCTCGTCAAACCCGAGAGTCGCGGCGAGATCTCGCTGAAGTCGGCGAATCCCCTCGCCAAGCCGATCATCGATCCCCGCTATCTCAGCGACAGCGGCGGAGTCGACCGACGGGCGATGCTCGAAGGACTGCGCCTGTGCGACGCGCTCGCGTCCGCGCCCGCGCTGAAGTCGCGGCTCGGCAATCTGATTCGCCCGGCAGTGGAACCGAGCACCCCGATCGACGAGATCCTCGAGCGGGCACTCCAGGAGAACGCGCACACGCTCTACCACCCGGTCGGGACGTGCCGCATGGGCAACGACGACGCGAGTGTCGTCACACCCGACCTGCGGGTTCGTGGGGTCGACAAACTGCGCGTCGCGGACGCGTCGATCATGCCCGCCATCATCCGCGGGCACACCCACGCACCGTCGGTCCTCATCGGTGAGCGGGCGTCGGATCTGATCCGCAACTCGTAGGGCGCTTCGCGCCCCGTGCGGGCGGCGGAGCCGCCTAGTAGCGGCGCGCCGCGTAGAACGGCATCGAATCGAGCGGCGACTGCTTGACGGGCTGCCCGGCGGTGGGCGCGTGGACGACCGTGCCGTTCCCGGCGTAGAGCCCGACGTGCTCCGCCCCGTTGAACAGGACCAGGTCACCCGGTTGCAGGCTGCCCTTGTCGACGGGCGATCCCCCGTTCAACTGGTCGTAGGTGGTACGGGGCACCGAGATGCCCACCTGCTTGTACGCCCACTGCACCAGGCCCGAGCAATCGAAGGAGTTCGGCCCGGTGGCGCCCCAGACGTACGGCGAGCCGATCTTCGACTCGGCGGCGGCGAGAGCCTGAGCGCCGTGGGTGGCCGGCATCGCCGGCGGGGCCGGGACCGGTCCCGGCAGTGGCCCGGGGTTCGGAGCCGGAGCGGATGGAACCGGAGGCACTGGCGGTACACCCGGTACCTCGAATGTCCCAATTCCTGGGATGGTGATCGGCTCCGCTGCAGCGGGAGCGACGGGAAGCAGGAACGCTCCCACTCCCACACCGGCGGCGATCAGAAGACCGCCGGTCGAAAACTGCAGACGATTGCCCCGACGCAATCTATGCTTGGCCATTGAGCTGAGTCCTTCAATTTTTGAGAGTCCGGCGACTTCCGTGCCGTTCGGACGAGACGTTAGATAACATCCCGGTCACGGACTCAGCGGACAACGGCCGATCGGCCCATACACATACCTGTTTTTGCAATACAGGTAGATAACGATTCGATATCGAACCGACCGGTCCGGCACGAAACACCAGAAACAGGTATGCGTTCGGGTAAATCGGCCCGTTACCGACGGCATCCCCGTCGTCCACGCTGTGTGCGTGTCACTGACCCAGAACTCAGAACCCGAGATCTTCGGGGAACCCGCAGATGCGGACGCCACGACCCTCACCGTCGTGGGTGCAGGCTCGCCCGTCGTCTTCCTGCACGGATGGGGACTCACCCCGCGGGTGTACGACCGCAGCCTCGCGATGCTCGCTCAACACGGGCATCGCGTCGTCACGCCGACGCTCCCCGGCTTCGGCGGCACCCCCGATCACGCGCCCGAGGACCGCACCTTCGCCGGTTACGCGGCCTGGCTCGGACGGTTCCTCGACGACGCGGGAATCAGTGAACCGGTCACCCTGGTCGGCCACTCGTTCGGCGGCGGCGTCGCCATCCAGGCTGCCCACGACCTTCCGGAGCGGGTCGCGCGCCTGGTCCTGGTCAACTCCGTCGGCGGCGGCGCCTGGTCGTCCGACGGCTGGCACACCCGGCCCATCGACGAGCGACCACTGTGGGACTGGGGCGCCTCGGCCCTGGGTGAGGCGCTGTCGATCCGGACCATCGCGCACACGACGGCATCGCTCGTCAACGGTTTTCTGCCCAACGCGCTACGGGATCCGGGTGCGGTCTGGCGAACGGCACACCTGGCCAGACGGGCGGATCTGCGCCACGAACTCGGCGTCCTCGCCGACCGTGGCCTACCGGTGTCCCTCCTGTGGGGTCGCGGGGACCGGACAATTCCCCTCGCCAGCTTCGAGTCGATGAGGAAGGCGCTACGCAATCCTCGCGTCATTACCGTGACAGGCAACCACGGCTGGCTGATCCACGACCCCACCTCTTTCGCCGACGCCGTCCGCCGGGCACTCCACCGCCCGTGAGTGGTCGGCGAGTGTAGGGACTCGCTCACCACGCACGGGCGGCGGAGCCGCTCAGCCTGCAGCGACCACCGGATTTCCGTCGGCGTCACTGCCGGGCGGATACGTGCCGTTCGCGTACGGGTTGTAGTCGTTGGTGAACAGGCCCTCCGCCGTCGTCCCGCCCGGTTTCAGCACCCCCAACCGCACGCCCTGGTCGATCCAGATCTGGAACTCCCCGGGATCGATCACTCCCCCGGCCGCGGGCACGCCGGCACTCTTCCACTGCCGGACGAACTCCGTCGACTCGTTACGCCCACGACCCTCGACGATCTTCACGAAACGATCGACCACCTCCTCCTTCGGCACCGTCTGCGTCCACCGCACGGCGCGCGCGACGCCCTGCACGAAGTCGCGGACAGCGTCCTCGTTCTTCGAGATGAAATCGTTCCGGAACACCACCGCCCCGATCCCCAGCGGGCCGGTGAGATCGACATCCGTGAACAGCGGCGTCAACCCGCCCCGGCCGAGCGCGGCATCCTTGACGATCCCCCCGAGATTCCCCACGTCGATCTGCCCCGACCGCAGTGCCTGTTCCGTGTTGTTCGGCGGCACCACGGTCAGCTCCACCTGGTTGATCTCGTCGTTGGTCAGGCCGGCACGGAACAGCCATTCCTTGATGACGTACTCGTGGTAGGCGCCGAGGGTGTTGATTCCCACCTTCTTCCCGATCAGATCGCGGGCCGTCCGGATGGGACTGCCGTCGAGGACGTAGTAGCCGTTGAAACTGTCGGCCTCGGTGTCGCCGTCCGATCCGTATACCGACACGACCCCGGTCAGCGGTGCCCCGGCATCGACGAGTTTGGCGATGGCGCCATTGAAGGCCGCCCCGAAGTCGGTCTCCCCGGTGGCCGCGGACTGAATGCTCTGCGGCCCACTCGTCGTGTCCCCCAACCACTCCAGTTGCACCTTCTCGAAGAACCCGAGATCCTCCGCAAGCTCGGGGAAGGTGACACTGGCCGGGCTGCCCTCGTACCGCAGCACCGTCTTGCCGTCCTCCGTCGTCCCGCCGCCCGAGGACGACCCACCACATGCCGCGACCACCAGCGCCACGGCCGTGACCAGCACCGCGGCGGCGAACGATCTGTTACGGCGCAACCCGATCGGCGACTCAGCCCTCATGTCGTCRTCCCCCTGGCTCAGTCGGAGCCGTGGAACGCGGTGCCGGCCACCGACCGCGACGGCTGACCGTCGACGCCGACCGGAACATCACCTTCGACCGTGGTGCGGTACAGCACCCGCACGACGTCGAGATGATCGAGATCCGCCGGCGCGAGGTGCGCGGTGATGCGGTTGTCCCACACCCCGATGCTGTTGTTCTGCCAGCGAACTCGAACCGTGTACGCCGGGTTCGTGACCTCCTCGAACAGCAGGTCGAGGATCCGGTCGCTCTGTGCCGGGGAGACGCCGAGGATGCGGCTCGTGAAGCCGGGAGTGACGAACAGCCCCCGCTCACCGGTCTCCGGATGCACGCGGACCACCGGATGCTCCGTCACGATCGGTTTCGTCGTGACGTTCTGTTCGGCGTCACTGCCCGCCTCCCAGCGCTTCTGCCGTCCCCCGAACCGGTGTTCGGCGCGCAGGCCGTCCACGAACGACTTCAACGATTCCGGCAGATTCGCGTACGCCGCCGCGAGATTGGTCCAGGTGGTGTCGCCCCCGACGTCCGGCACCAGTTCCGACCGCAGGAACGTGATCGCCGGCGGGTTCACCAGCGCCGAGACGTCGGTATGCCAGAAGTTCGCGTAGCTGTACTTGCGGGCACCGCCGCGGGCCGCGTACTTGCGGCTGTCCACCTCCAGGATTTCCGGGTAGCCCTCGGGGGCGTTGTAGTCGTAGGGGTGGGCCGGCGTCACCTTCCCGAAGTGCCGGGAGAACCGGATCTGCGCCGCGTGGTCGAGGGGCTGGTCGCGGAAGAACAGCACCTTGTGGTCAAGCAACGCCTGCCGCAGTCGTGCGGCGGTGGCCTCGTCCAGGTCACCCGCGAGATCCACACCGCTGACCTCGGCGCCGATATAGCCGGCAATGGGAGCGATCCGGAGCTCGGTGGCGACACCGGGACGGTCGTCGATAACTGTCATTTTCGTCTCCTTTATGGACTCGTGCGCCTTTCTGGTAGGGACCCGGGTGACGTCGAGGTGGTCGAGGTCGGTGGGCGCGAGGTGGGCGGTGGCACGGTTGTCCCAGAACGCGAGGCTGCCCGGCGCCCAGCGGAAGCGCACCGTGTAGGCGGGGTTCGTCACCTCGGCGAACAGGAGGTCCAGCAGGCGGTCGCTCTGGGACGGCGACACCCCGACGATCCGGGCGGTGAACCCGGGCGTCACGAACAGGGCACGCTCCCCCGTCACCGGGTGAACCCGGACCACCGGGTGTTCGGTGACGAGCGGGTTCTCCCGCGTCTTCTGGGCGTAGCTGCTGTCCTCGGCCCACTGCGGGTGCCTGCCGCCGAACCGGTGCTCGGCGCGGAGGCCGTCGACGAGGCGCTTCAGTGAGTCCGGCAGACCCTCGTAGGCGGCGACGAGGTTGGTCCACTGGGTGTCGCCACCCTGCTCCGGGACGAGGTGCGCGCGCAGGATAGTGCCTGCCGGCGGGTTGATCAGCGCGGTGACGTCGGTGTGCCACTTGTTGTCGTAGCTGTACTTCTTGCGCCCGAAACGCTTCTCGTACTTGCGGCTGTCGACGGCGAGGATCTGCGGGAAGCCCTCGGGTGCTTCGTCGTCGTACGGGTGCGACGGCGTCACGTCACCGAACTTGCGGGAGAACGCGATCTGTTCGGCGTGCCCGATCTCCTGGTCGCGGAAGAACAGCACCTTGTAGCGATGCAGGGCGTCGCGAACCTGTGTTACCTCGTTGTCGGCCAGTTCTTTCCGGAGGTCGATACCGGAGATCTCGGCGCCGATGTGCCCGGCGACGGGACGGACCTCGAGCGCGGTGTCGGCGGACCGATCCGAGTCGGTGGGCGCTGCGGTGGTGACGGTCATGGGTACTCCTGGGTTTCGGGCTGAATCGATACGTCGCGATCATCATCGAATCCCGAACCACGTTGCTACAACGCTTTTTTCACAATGCGAAAAAGGTTCACCCTGAGTTTTTCCCTACCGGAACGCGGGAAATGCGGTTCCGGCGCCCGCACCGATCCGCGCCGCGACGCCCCGCATCAGCGGCACGATCTCCCGCACGAGATCGTCGGTGAGTCGCCGGCGGAGCGCCTGGACTCCGAGCGCGCCGCGGGGCCGTCCGTCGGCGTCGAGAACGGGAAC
>NZ_JBFUHV010000214.1:0-12837 GCF_056402215.1 Rhodococcus sp. P4_B6
CCGGCGAACTGGACCACGTCCGGGCGCCGCAGCCGATCCCCGATCAGCCCGAACAACGCGCTCATCGCCCCCGCCAACACCACCAGCACCACGACCGCGGCGACGGCATCGACGGCACTGCCGTGGAACTCGAAACCCAAAGCCACGGCGGCGACCCCGAGCAATACGGCCCGGGCGAGGGTGAACACGGCCTCGTTGATGGTGCGAGCGATACCGGGTAGGCCCGCCCGCATCGGCAGGGCCGCGAAGCGGTCATGCAGGCCGTTGGTGTGATCGATCGCGGCGGACACTCCGGCGTTGGTGCCGGCCATCACCGTGGAGACGGCGAGCATCGCCGGGGTGAGGAAGACGATATAGCTGACCCCGGCCGGAAAACCGGGTCCGGCGGCGACGCTGCGAAACACCTGACTGAACAGCACCAGCATCGCCATCGGCATGGTCAGCGAGAACATCAGCAACTGCGGGACGCGGGCGCTGGTGCGCAGGTTCCGGACGGTCAGGGCGGCGAGCTGATCCCCGACCGAGGGGCGCCCGCATGTCTGTCAGGTTAGCTGGACCCAGGCGGTGTCGAGAGCATCCGTATTAAAACCGAAGTCGGCTTCCTCGTCCTTCGTAAGCCATGGGTAGGCCAGCGGGATCGACCAGTGCTGCCGGCGATTATTCCGGGGTGCAGAAATCGCACCCCGGGGGTGCCTGTTCGTTGTCGCGGTGCGCGCAGAAAATCGTCATACGCGCAGACCTGGGAAAGGAGGTGGCCGCATGACCTGGGTGACGGGGTCCGTCGACCCGGGTCACGAGAACACCGCGGCGGCGATCGCGGTGCGGGTGCGTTCCGGTGCTCTGGCGCCGGTCGACGCGGTCAGCGACGCTCTGAACCGAATCGCGGAACGCGATCCCGTGTTGAACGCCTTCGTGTCCGTGCGCGCCGACGAGGCGCTCGCCGAGGCGACGGCGTTGGCCACGCGAGCGGATCTGGCGAAGTTGCCGCTGGCCGGGGTGCCGGTCGCGGTCAAGGACAAGGTAGCGCTCGTGGGCGCACCGCTGCGTGACGGCTCCGCAGCCACCAGCGTCGAGCCGTCGGCGACCGACCACCCGGTGGTGGCGCGGTTGCGCGCGGCCGGCGCCGTGCCGGTGGGGCTGACGGCCGTGTCCGAACTCTGTGTGTGGGGCACAACCGATTCACCGGGTTTTGTCACTCGCAACCCGTGGAATCCCGGTCTGTCGGCGGGTGGATCCTCGGGCGGTGCGGCCGCCGCGGTGGCCGCGGGCATGGTCCCGATCTCGCACGGCACCGACTGCCTGGGATCGATCCGCATCCCCGCCGCCGCCTGCGGCCTGGTCGGCCTCAAACCCGGTCGTGGCCTCGTGCCGGCCGAGATCGGGGCAAATTCGATGCACTCGATGGCGGAGAACGGGCCGCTGACGACCACGGTGGCCGACGCGGCGCTGATGCTGTCCGTGCTCGCCGGCCGCCCCGAGCTCGCGGAGATCCGCRATCCTGGCCGTGCCCGGATCGCGGTGGTGCTCGGCCATCCCAACCCGATGGTGCGCACCGACACGCACTGTGCACGTGGCGTGGAGGAGACGGCACGGATCCTCGACGCGGCCGGCCATCTCACCACCGCCGCGAAAGGGACGCAGGTGTACTCGGCCACCTCGGTACCGGATCTGGTGCGATGGTTCGCCGGTGTTGCCGCGGACGCGGAAACTCTGGATCGTGCGATGCTGCAGCCGAGGACCCGGCGGCATGCCGCGGTGGGGCGGGCGGTGAACAGAGTCGGTCTGGTCCGGCCCGGCCCGGTGGTGCGGGTCGAGCGACGACTGCGCGCCCTCGCCGAGCATTTCGACGTGGTGGTCACTCCCGCGCTGGCGCACCCGCCGCCCGCAGCGGTGGAGTGGAGTCGACGGTCGTGGCTCGCGAACGCGATCGCCTGCATGCGCTTCGCACCGTACAACTCGCTGTGGAATGTGGTGGGATGGCCCGCCGTGACCGTCCCGGTCGGCATCCACCCGCACACCCGGACCCCGCTGGCCGTGCAGATCGCCGCCCCGCCGGGCGGCGAGACCACCGTCCTGGCGCTCGCTGCCCAATTGGAGCAGCTCCAGCCCTGGCCGCGGCTCGCCCCGGCAGCGCCTCGCCACCCCGGACGCGGGTGGCATGACTCTCTGTTCGAGAGCGTTTAACCACCGTCGAGCAACGTGAACTACACCTCGTCACCGGCCTGATCGAGAGCTCGCTTCACCTGCATCGGCCCCACCGCCTGCGTCATGGACGCGCAGACCGTTACCTGTCCACCACGCAGCATCCATCGCTGGAAGCATAGTGATCTACATCGAAGACGCGATGAGACCGACTGAAGATATCGAACGAACGAGAGACGAGCCGGRCTGGCACATAGCTACGCGGTGGCTGACTTTGAGGAACGCACGCGGCCACCGCCCGCCGGGCTTCCTCACCAGCGGGGTCACCGATCGTCTGCACATTGACGGTGCATACGACGACCATCCGGGCCCGAGCCAGTCTGTATCGGGAGTGATGTTTGAGGGCGCCGTGGTCGGTATACCCAGAGAACGCGCAGACCTCGATCACTCGGATCGGGCGGGACCGTTCGCCGGCGGGACKWCGACGCGAACGGTGAGCGAACGCCGGATTCCTAGAGTGTGAATCCCCAGGCGTGCTCCGCGTCGGAGCTGCCGACTCGAGCTTGCCGAGCGATTGCCTTACGAAAAGCGGTTTGAGACACCATCAGTCCCACGTYGGGACGTTGCAGGAAGCGGAACCGAGACGATGAGCAGCCCTGAAGAATGCAGAATCACCCAGAACTGCGCACCGGGCGGTCACTATGACACGACGTTGAGCAGYGCCGTCACAAGRGCACGCATCGCCCGCACGGTCGCAGCGAACGAGGGAATCTCCACGCACCAACTCGTGGCCCTCCTCGACGTGACGGAATGGCCGATGCAGCAGCTCCACAGCTACGCGCWGGCAGCAGGAGCCCGGGCTGACASCRAAGGTCGTTGGTGGCCCCGGCCGACGAATGGGCCGCCGTTCGCTGACTCCTTCCCTGTCTAGGTCTAGATCCAAACGTCCTGCAGAGGAGGGTGATGTCGTCCATTTCGGAGAGCAGGTCGCCGCACGCTCGGTGACCGTCGTCCGTGAGATATTTCGCACGGATTCGCTCGTTGAGGCCGTTGGCCTCTGCGCCTCGCGCAATGGTGGCCGGGCCGGACCCGAATACCCACGCGGCGTCGGGGGGTCTGGACGAGCACCGAGCCGTGCGGACAGGCTGCGACGTTGCGGGCCTTGCCGGGGGTCGCCGCTGATGTCTCGATGAGGATTCGCCCGTTGTCGAGAAGGAACATGGCGGGAGACCCGTCGTCGTTCTCGGTGCCGAGCACGGCGTAGAGCCGCCGGCCGAGGATCTGGCGTGGCTACGCGCTGAAGCCGCGGTGGGCGGGATGGATCGTGGCGGTGGTGGCGTCGCTCATGGCCGGCGTGCCGTCACGATGTTGCATTCGAAGGGCGCCGCGATGCTGCCGTCGGGGGTGGTGAACGGTGCCAGAACGTCGTGGGCGTCGGCGCGGATGCGCCGGTACACGTCGTCGGAGATTAGTTCGAGCAGCGGTGTGCTCTCGACTTCGGTGGTCACGAACGCGTCGACAGATGGGGCCCGGTAGGTGCCCGAATGGGTGCGGGCGGTCGTGACCTGCAGCCCGGCGGACTCGACCAGGCCGGTGAGCTCCTCGAGGTTGCCGCACACGAAGTAGGTACTCAGCAGGGACATGGCTTCGGGGCCGGCGTGGCGGGCGGCCATATCGACGAAGGGTGCGAAGGCGGGCTGGGCGTCGAGGGCGCCCGGGACCGCGACCGCGACCCTTCCCCCAGGAGTGACGACCCGGGCCATCTCCAGCAGAGCCTGGGGTCGGTCGGGGAAGAACATGAGCGACATCTGACACAGGACCGTGTCGAAGGACTGGTCCGGGAGGGGGAGCGCATCGGCGTTGCCCTGGCGGAATTCGATGTCGGGTCGGACGACCCGGCGGGCGACGGTCAGCATCGCCTCGTTCAGGTCCACCCCGACGATCGTGCCGTCGGGTGCGACCAGGTCGGCGGCGGTGCGGGCGACGATCCCGGTCCCGCAGCCGATGTCGAGCACCCGCTGGCCCGGCGCGACGCCGGCAGCGTCGCAGAGGATCGGCGCCCACTGGGCGAAGAACGCCGGGACGAACGCGGACTCGTAGAACTCGGTCGCTTCGAGGGGGATCTGGAAGGACTCGGACGCTTCGCTGGAGGTGGTCATGGCCCCATCGTGCGGCCGTGGGCGACGGGGAGCATCGGGCAGTTGCCCCATGCGGTGTCCCGACCAAGGACCATCAGCGCGGGTCGGACCTACCGTCCGGCGGGCCGAGCACCCCGACCGCGTAGGCGGCGGCCTGGGCCCGGTTGCGCAGGTTGAGCTTGGTCAGGATGCTGCTCACGTGGTGGGACGCGGTCTTGCGGCTCAGATAGAGCCGGTCGGCGATCTCCGGATTCGACAATCCCGCCCCGAGGAGCCGCAACACCTCCTGCTCGCGCACCGTGAGCATCCCCACCCCCTTGGCGCCGGTCCGGGCCTTGACCCCCAGGGAACGGAGGAATGCCGCGACCCGATCGGTGTCGAGGGTGGCGCCGATCGCCTCGAATACCGCGAGGGCGCGGCGGGCGTGGTCGACGGCGACGTCGGGCTGGCTGCCTGCGAGCACGCGACCGAGCTCGAAGCGGGTCCGAGCCGACTCGAAGGGGAGCTCCAGGCGGGACCACGTGTCAAGCGCCGCCGCCAAGTGGGCGGCGGCGGTCTCGGCGTCGCCGCGGGCCATCGCCACGCGGCCCTCGGCGCCCGCGGCCGTCGCCGCCAGCTGGTCGCTGTCCATCGATGACGCGATGTCGGTCAGCCGCCGGGCGGCGGCACCGCCCTCCTCGATGTTTCCGGTGGCCAGATGCGAGTCGACGAGCAGGTCGAGGGCGGCCGCCAGATGCGTGCGGTGCTCCCCGAGGTGACGCAGCCGTTGTTCGAGGTTGCGGCTGGCGGATGGCGCGTCGCCTCGGGCCAGCAGCAGCGCCGCGAGCGACAACGCCTCTTCGGCTTGGGCCTCGACGCCCTCGCCGAGATGGGCCAGCAGTTGCTCGGCCTCCTCGAGGCGGCCCTGA
Source organism: Rhodococcus sp. P4_B6 (assembly GCF_056402215.1). Taxonomy (NCBI): domain Bacteria; kingdom Bacillati; phylum Actinomycetota; class Actinomycetes; order Mycobacteriales; family Nocardiaceae; genus Rhodococcus; species Rhodococcus sp. P4_B6. The sequence goes on from NZ_JBFUHV010000214.1 coordinate 5,189, forward strand.
CGGATCCGCAGCCTGGCCATACGGGTCAGCGCCCTGGTGTGCAGGCCCGGGCAGGCGCCGTCGGTGATCCGCAGCCCCGCACCCAACTCGCGCTCGGCGTCGTCCCACCGTCCCTTGGCGGTCAGCACGCTCCCATAGTAGATGCGGCACTCGGCGTACAGGAACGGGCAGCCATAGGTGCGCACGAAATCGTCGGCCACCGTGCACCACTGCGCAGCCCGCTCGATGTCGCTGGCCAGCTCACAGGCATTGAGCATGTCGCAACAGGTGTAGACGACCGTGTCCAGAGTCGAGCGCTCACCGGCCAGCGCGGCGGCCATCGCCTCGTCGATCAACGCGAAGCCGGCCGCGGTCTCGCCCTTGCCCACCCGAACCAGCCCCAGCTGTGACAACGCGACGAGCTCGAGGTCGACATCCCCAGCCGACCTCGCCACATCGAGGGCCCGCGACGCGAGGTTTTCGGCGGCGTCCAGGTCGGGCAGCCGGTAGGCGCGGGCCACCCACACCCAGCCGTGTAACGGGCCCGGCTCGAGCCCCGCCAACAGCCGCTCGGCCCGACCGATCCAGCCGTTGGCCGCCGCGATGTTGGCGAAGTTCGCCTTGTAGATGATGGCCAACCACACCGCGCACTGCGCCGAACTCGCCACGGCTCCCGACCGGCGGAACAGCGAGTAGGCGCGGTTACACCGGTTGACGCAGTCGTAGTTTTCGCCCAACCACCACAACGACACCGCCAACCCGAAACACGCCTCCGCCGTCTCGCTGTTCTCGAGCACCTGCTCGAACCCGGCCCGCGCATCACCCCAGCGCCCCTCGGCGAGGGCGGCGCGGGCGCGGGAGAGCAGCTCCTCGCTGGTCACCACAACCATTCTGCCGCTCACCGCCGGAAACGACCGCGGGGGATTTCCGCCACATCAACGAAGGGATCGCCTGTCCAAATGAGTGCGACTTCGACGAACCCGACGTGCGACGTGGGGTCGACCCGTCGGCAGCACCGTCCCATATGCGGATCCGCTATCGAGACGCCGGTGGCATCCAGAGGCCGGGGTTGGTGTCCGGTCCGTGACCGCCAGCCGAAGGCAGCGGCCACACCGGTGTCGACGATGCGCTCACCGCCGCCGGGATGCTCGGCGCCGCCGAGGCCGCCGAGTGGTTGCGGCCGGGTGCGTTACGTCAGGCACACGGCCGAGACCGCGACGGGGAATCGATGGGCAGGGCGGGCGGCGGGGTGACTCCGTCCGGCCAGATCGTGGTCTCGTCGTGGGCGACGCCGGTCAGGTTCGCCCCGATCAGATTGGCCACACCGGACAGGTCGGTGCCACGCAGGTCCGCGCCGGGCAGCGATGCGCCGGACAGGTCCGTGCCGGACAGGTCCGTGCCGGACAGGTCCGCATGGGACAGGTGCGCATCGGTCAGGGCCGCGCCGGCCAGACACGAGTGCGAGAGGTCGATGCGGGTCATCGACGGTGCCTGCCGGTTGCGGGAGCGGCTCGAGAGCTTTACCGGCGGGACCGTGCTGCTCGCGATCCTCAGTGTCCCGTTCAAGTGCCCACCGGCACCCTATGAGGGCCCCAGGAACGCATCGCGCGCCCACTTGCGCCACAGCTGAGCGAACTTGCCCAGCAGTGGCCATTCGACGACAGGGAGCAGCCACTGCCCGACCGTGTCGAGACCCTGTGCGAGCACCGAGCGCGGCGGCAGCTCCACGCCCCAGTAGCGGCCCTTCTGGGTCGGGTTGCCCACAGCATCGCGTGCTGTTGCCCGCGCAGGTAGTCCGCCCACGACAACGCACCCGGCACGTCCGGGATCGGATCGGCCCACCCGTCATGCGCCTGCGCCCACTGTCGCACCGGCCACGGTGTGCGTACCAGCCGCCGGTGTAGCCCCGTCACACCGGATTCGGCGAGGTTCGCCACGACCAGGGCCTCGTTCTGGATGTAGCGGCGCTGTTTGCCGACTGGACGCATGTTCCACGGCCCCGGCGGCTGCACGAACCATGCCGGCGCGTGCGGGTGACGTTGCCCTCCACCCCGACCAGCGCGAGACGCATCGCCTTGCGTTCACGGTCGGCGCGGTTTTTCGCCGCCGCGGCCTGCCGGGTGAACTCCGCCTCCGGGTCGCTGCGGCCGCCGCGCTTTTTTCCGCGCCGGGTGCCCTGTGCGGTGGGTTCTGGCTCCGCGCCCGGTGCGGGGTGGGGGCGGCCCGGTTCGCTGCCATTGCCGCCGCCCACGACGGCGGCAACGCACCGGGCGCAACGATGGTCGGCTCGGGCTCGTCGAAGTTCGGATCGAACAGTGCGGTGATCTCGTTGTCGGGCTGCACAGTCATCGGGAGGACTCACCTTCGGTCGGCGTGAGGGCATGCGCGCTGCCGGCGGCGCGGGAAATGGTGGGAATGCGGACCGTGACGGTCTGGCCGGGCTTCGGTGGGCGGGTGCGTTCAGGTCGTTCCACGCGGCCCGGATCACCGAACGGACCGGGCGATCGGCGTTGACGAACTTCGTCACCCGCGCGGTGAGCGCGATGGTGATRACGATCATCACGACGAGGGACTTGAACCCCAGTGGCACGTGGACGACGGCGCGGGCGACGACGAAGACGGTGACCATGAACGCGGCCCCGAGCCCGAGCGCCGCGTACCGAATCCGGACCGGCAGGGTGAACCCGGTCGGGCCGAGGTAGTGCTGATCCACCCGGTGCAGCAGGTCGTCGTTGTCGATCACGGTCGGCTCCCGTCGATCGTCGGTCGGTGATCAGGCATGGCAGCTCAGACCACCCGGATCCCGAAGAGGCTCAGAATCCAGCGGTCGATGCCGGTCGTGGCGCTCTCACTGCTCGCGAGGGAGAAGAACGCGATACCGACGAGCGACAGGCTGCCGACGGTGAAGACCTTCGACAGGTTGCCGCGCAGGCCACCGAGGAGGACGACGCATGCGATCAGGGCGAGGATCGTGAAGACGATGTTGTCGCCGATCCATGCGCGCAGCCCGCCCGTGGTGACTTCGGTGTTCTGGGCGAGTACGTCGATGCCCGGGGTGGGGGTGGTCGCGAGGTCGACGACTGCGGACGTGAGGGACATGAGCACACTCCATCGCTGAGTTCGGTAGGTGCACCTGAATGTGGATGCGCACGACCGTAAGTCGATGTCGCTTTTCATCTCAACGGGGTGTCCGCGCCGGGATCGGGTCATCGACGCAGGCCAACGGAGCTGTGCGGCATCGGGAATGTCGATTCCCGCGACGGGCGCGCAGCGGCGGCGCGGCGGGAACCGCACGACCTCGATGGTCAGCCGGTAACCAGGCGGGTGAGGGGATTCCCGCGGTGATTCGCACGACGGGGCGGCCCGTGTGTCGGCGCGGTGATCAGGACCCTATGGGGCGCAGTGGTGTGCTCGCGTATAGGCGCCGTCGAGCGTCGAGGCTATGGGTACGTACACGGGCTCTACAAGCGTGAGGTCGGGCGGTGTGCGCACGCGGTGCAGACGGCGGCGTCGGAGACTGCGCCCAGACGGGCTGTCGCGGCAGGTCCGCAGCGAGCGGATCGAGCACCCAGTGAACCGGTGCGTGGAGAAAGCGCTCAGATGCGCGGTGAAAACGGCGCCGGATTCGGCTATGGATTTCGGCGGTGGATTCGACCGCCCGAAAATACGGCTCCCACGCCCACCCCCTCCGGGGGTCACTCCCCCCGGCGTTCCTTGGGGGGAGTGTAATCCAGAATTACGCTCAGCGCCAACGCTATTCGAAAGCGCCCATGTAGAACGCTATACGCGGTGCTCGAAGCAGTGCCGCGGCGAGCACTCACCGCCACGGGTGTCCACGCGTTCCGCAGCGCTCACAACACCGCTCGATCGAGCATGCGGAACCGCCCACAGAGGCGCGCGGCGAAGCGCTCGACAGAGCACTGCCGCGAGCGCTGAAAACAGCGCCTCACAGTGCCCCGTAGAGCACTCGGTGCACGCCCCGTAGAGCGCTCCAACGAGCGTGCCGAACAGCGCTCGAACGAGCGTGCCGAACAGCGCTCGAACGAGCGTGCCGAACAGCGCTCGAACGAGCGTGCCGAACAGCACTCGGCAGAGCACCCGGCGCAGCGGTCGACGGCCCGATGCAACCACCGTGCACGCGGGCGGTGAACAGAGCGCCCGTCAGGGTGCCAGCCGAACGCGGTGAAGGTTCGGGAAATCCGGCCTGCAGATCGTGCACGAGAGCGGTGTTCGTCGCACCACCGGGGGTGCGGCGCACGAGGGGACACCCCGTTGAGGAAAATCGCGGGTTTCTGTCACTGTGCTCAACGACGCCCCCGGACGGCGTTCAGGCTCGAAACGATCGAAAGGCACAGGCGGTGAGCGGAAATCACGACCCACTCGAGGACTGGTTGGTCGCGACGTGGCGCGATACCTTCGGCGATTCCGGCGGCGGTCGCGCCGGCCGGGTCGGCGCGGACGGTCAGCCGACGCGCATCCGCCGGTTTACCCCGCTCTCGCCGATCGCCGTCGCCGCCGCGGGCGTTGCCGTGTACTCCCTGTGTGTGGTGTCGGCGGCCGTCGGCAACGAGACGGTCGTCCGAGGTGCTGGCGAAGCTGCACGACTACCGGGCGCTGCTCGTTGCCGCCGCTGCCCTGCTCGTCATCGTCGACGTCCTGCGCCACCGCATGCACAGGTGGTCGCAGATGGTCGAATCGGTGGTCCGGCAGGCCACCGGGCACCTGCCGACGAAGATCGTGGTCTCGTTCTCGCCCGGGTGGCGTGTGATCCGCCGCGCGAGGATCACATTGCACCGTGGCACCGTCATTCGGCCCAAACAGTTCGAGGAGCTCTCCCGCACGATCGAGGCAGCCTTCCCCGCCACCGCACAGAGCGAGACCACGGTGCGGCACGTGGCGCACCGCGACCRCATCGTCATCACCCGAGAGTCGATCACCCCGGACACCCGCTCTGCCCGTCAGCGGACACTCCAGTCCGCGCTCGATGCGGCCTCGATGTTCACCGACCCGAGGGTGTCGATGAACGCCGGCGCCAGGGGCTTCCAGCTCAAAGTCGAGGAAGCCCTCGCCTCCCTGGCTGGGCAGCACGAGTCCGGCCGCAACTGGACCACCGACTGGTACCCCGACAAGGGCCACCTGGTGATGCGTCTGGTCACCGCGATGCCCTCGCGCGTGGACCACCCGCTCGCATTGATCGACGAGAACCTGCGCCACCTGCCGTATGCGACCGGTGCCGCGGACCGAATCATGTACTGGGACGTCTCCACCAGCTCCAACAAGCCGCACTGCCTGATCGTCGGCCCGACCGGGGGCGGCAAGACGTCGGTGATCCGCACCCTGCTGACCGAGGCCGCACGCCGCGGAGTTCCGTTYGTCGGCGTCGATCCGAAGATGATCGAACTCGACGGCCTGGAGGGCTACCCCGGCTGCGGCGCGATCATCTACGACGCGCTGCGTGCGGCGATGTTCGTGCGCGCGCTGCACACCGAGATGATGGCCCGCAACGCCTACATCCACCAGATGAAGATCGAGGGCTCGCAGCTGCCGCTGATGATCGCGGTGCTCGACGAGTTCTTCATCCTCTCCGGCAAGTGGCAGCGCCTGGCCAAGACCGGCGACGACGAGACCCGCGAGCAGCTCAAAGAACTCGACCCTCTCGGGGCGTGGGCCGACCTCGCCGTGCTCGCCCGTTCGGCCGGTATCCGGCTGCTGCTCGGGGTGCAGCGCCCCGACGCCAGTTTGTTCGGCGGCGCATCCGGTAACGCGCGCGACAACTTCGGTACCCGCATCAGCCTCGGCAACCTCTCGCAGGACGGTGCGCTGATGATGTGGGGCGACTCCACCGTCGGCCGCGAGGTCGACACCTCCGTCAAGGGCCGCGGCATCGCGCTCGGTGACGACGGCAACCCCGTCAACGCGCAGATGTGGTGGACCCCGAACGTCGACCGCCACCCCAACAAGTGGAACCAGCTCGCCGAGCGTGAGAAGGCGATCATCGACGGCCTCCTGCCCACCGAGGCCCCGCAGTTCACCTGCTACTCGCAGGAGCTGGCCTCGTTCATCGAGTCCGAGCGCGCCCTGGCCACGCGGGCACGCAGGCACGGCCGCGCTCCCGCGCCGATCGTCCTCGGCGCGACCGCCACCGACGGGGACACGTCCACCGAGTCGCCGACTGTTAACGGCGCGCCCACCGGCGATGACGACTTCTCGGACGTCATTCCGGCCTCCGCAGTCCAGGCCGGCCAGACCGTCCTCGTCGACGACGACCACGGCGAACTCGTCCCCGTCACCGTCGACGCGGTCGACGTCCGCCGCGGCGCCACGGGCGAGGTCGTCGAGACCGTCCTCACCGTCGGCGCCGGCCGCGTGAAGACCCGCATCACCTTCGACACCACCGGCGTCGTCGTCCTCCCCGAAGCCGACCTCGTTGCCGCGTCGGCGTGACCCTCGTCGCCCGGATCCACCACCACCGAAAAGGGAGCATCCATGAGCCGCCGTATTTCCCAGTCGATCACCCCGACCACCGAGGATGTCGCCGCGCTGCGCGGACCGTTCGTCGCCAAGGGTGCGAACGACCCCGTGATCAAGGCGCTACGGGACTACTTCAAGGACTCGGTCCCCGCGTGGCTGGCCAAGCTCAGTGAGGAGCAGGAGCTGACCCGCGAGCGGCTCGCGGAAATCCGGGATGCCTCGTCGAAGCGTCCAGTCGTCATCGAAGCGCTGCCCGAGGGAGGCGCCCGCGACACGGCCCTGGCCGAGCTGGAGACGGCCGAGGCCGTCGTCGACGACATGGACACCGCACTGGCCGGCGCCGGCGCCTTCGGGGTCAGCTCACGATGACGCCCACTGTTGATGTCGAGATCACCTCCAAAACCACGGCATCGGCCACCCTGGCGGATGCCGACGTGCCTCCGATGGATCTGGAGGCGACCGAGAGCAAGACCCTGTCCACTGTCGTGCACGAGTTCCTGCACCACATGGCGCAGGCCCAGGGCGCCGACGTCGAGGTCGTCTACCGGACGGCGAAGGACACTCGGTTCCTGACCGTCGGACCGGACGGGACGGCCGCGGAACGCGCCCCGAGCATGCCCCTGCCGATCGCCGTGCCGACGGCACCCGAACAAGTCGTGGCGGAGCCGGTCTCCACCCCGCCCGGCGGGCCGGTGGTAGTTGGGGCCGAGCAGATCGCCTACGCGGCGGCCCCGCAACCCGCGGCGCCCACACGGGCCGCTCCGACAGAGCCGGTCACGGGCCCGCTGGACGTGCTCGGGCAGCTGTCCGCGCCCCGCGCGAACCCCGCGGCGAGCGACCCAGCCCGGCGCGGGGTGCGTGGCCGACTCAACGCCCTCCTCGGACTCGCGCTCGCACCCAAGTCGGACTCGCTCGAGATGCGACTGCGCGACGCGCAGACCACGATCGCCCGCCCGCTCCCCGAGGACGCCGTGGTCACCGTCGCCAACCTCAAGGGCGGCGTCGGCAAGACCCCGATGTCGATCGGCCTGGCCGAGACGTTGGCCGAGCACCGAGGCCCCGCCACCGTCACGTGCCTGGACCTCGGCGACGTCGGCGCCAGCTTCGCCGATCGCGTGGCCGTTCCCCCGGCCGCCGGCCAGGACGCGGCCAGCCTGGCCGGCATCGACCCCACGACCACCGACGCCCGGCCGTCCAGG
>NZ_JBFUHV010000215.1:0-12807 GCF_056402215.1 Rhodococcus sp. P4_B6
GCCCAGATCAGCAGGGTCACCAGCATGTCCGGGTCGTACCCGGCCCGGCCGGCGCCCCCGGTGCGACGAGAAGCGTGGAACGCCGAGGTGTCGAGATGGGAGTCGACGATCTCGATCACCGTCCACACCGGATGCGTGGGCGGCACCCACTCCCGCATGTCCGGCGGCAACAGGAACTGCTGATCACGATTCACCGGTCGATATCCCTTGGCCACCAACACATTATCCAGGAAACCCCAGGTCAGACCAKGGTGACACGCGGACACCCCGACCCGGAATTTTGCAACAGCCCCCCCGCGGTTAACAAGTACTCACGGGGCAGTCACGCCATAAGGGACTGCAGCTTCGCGGCGAGCACGTCCCATCGCCACTGCGCCTTGACCCAGCCCCGGCCGGCGGCGCCCATCGCCGCCGCCCGGTCGCGATCCGACAGCACCGCGATCACCGATCGCGCCACCTCGGCCACCGACGTGCCGTCCACGACCATCCCGGTTTCGTTCTGCCGCACCGTTTCCGGGGCGCCGCCGGACTGTCCGGCGATGACCGGGACACCGGAGGCCGACGCCTCCAGGAACACGATGCCGAGGCCCTCGACGTCGAGTCCCGCACCCCGCGTGCGGCAGGGCATCGCGAACACGTCGGCGATCGTGTGGTGCGCCGCCAACTCCGCGGACGGCACCGTTCCCGTGAACACGACGTGGTCCTCGACGCCCGCCGAGCGGGCGAGGGAGCGCAGGCGGTCCTCGTAGGGTCCGCCGCCGACGATCACGAGGACGGCGCCGTCGATGTGTTCGCGGACGGTCGGGAGCGCCCTGATGAGGATGTCCTGGCCCTTGCGCGGCACGAGCCGGGACAGGCACAGGATCGTCGGCCGGTCGCCCAGCCCGTATCGGGCCCGCAGTTCGGACCGCGCCCCGCTGTCCGGGGTGAACAGGTCGGTGTCGACTCCGGGCGGCAGGTGCTCGAGTGCCGCACCGGCGCCGAATGCGGACGCGAATCGGCCACGGGTGTAGCGGCTGACGTACGTGACGACGTCGGTGCCGTCGCCGATCCGGCCGAGGGCCTGGCGGGCGGCGGGGAGCATCGACCAGCCGACCTCGTGTCCGTGGGTACTCGCGACCACCCGTTCCGCTCCGGCGCGGCGCAGCGTCGAACTCAGCAGTGCGAGCGGGGCCGCTGCGCCGAACCAGACGCCGGTGCAGTCGTGTTCGGCGAGCAACCTGGTGGCGCGGCGCGCGACGAACGGTGTCGGCACCATCAGGGTGGTGGGGTGACGGACGACCTGAAACGGTTGCCGCGCATCGAACTTGATGTGCGAGTCACCGCGCCAGCGCGGGGCGTAGACGACAAGGTCGTCGGCGGGCAGGTGCTTGGCGAAGGTGTGCAGGTACGACTGAATTCCACCGGGTCGCGGCGGAAAATCGTTCGTCACCAACAGGGTTCGGCGCATGTGATCACCGTAGGCGGTCGACCGCGCGGACACCGACGCAGGGTCACCCCAGGTGAGCGCCCACCCAGTCGGTCCAGCGGTCCCGGAACTGCTCGGCGTCGACGCCGAGGACGTCGGACAGTCGTGCGTCGACCGTGTCCGGATCGGCCTCCCCCACGGCCAGTGTCCGGTACAGCTCCGTCAGCTTCGTTTCGCCGTATTGCTCCGCGACGAAGGCGTTGATCGACCACGCGGTCTCGTAGGCGACCGAGCCGCGTTCGCCGGATTCGGAGAAGTCGGTGTTCTCGGGGAATCCGGTCGGCGGGCCCTCGGCGCCCACCTGCGCGGTCAGGGCCGGCGCGATCTGCCGTGCGGCCTCACCGGTGCCCCGGTAGGCGGCGTACTCGGCGTAGCCCTCCAGCACCCACATCGGTGAGCGGTCCACCGTCTCGGCGCGCGCCGCCACGTGGGTGAGTTCGTGTCGCAGGATCGCCCGCCTGGTGACCTCGGTGAGCCGTTCCGCCGACGAGGGGCTGAACACGATCCGCTGCCCGGTGACCGCGTCGGCGTCGGGGTCGACGGCGTCCGAGATGGCGACCGCGGCGATGCCACGGCCGTCGTGATCGGAACCGACGAGGGCGGTGAACTCGTCCTGCGATCCGGCGACCCACACGAGTGCGCGGCCCGCCCAGTCCGAACCCCACAGCTGGGTGGCGTTGACGACGGCGGCGGGGAGTTCCTCCGCCAGCCGGTCCACCATCGCGGCGTTCTCGGGATGTCCGAGCACCACCGACGTCCGGCCGTCGCCGGTGTCGACGCGGCGCGATACGACCGTTCCGAAGTCCCACGGGCCGCGCCACGTCCGCCGCTCGCCGTTCACGGTGGCACTGTCGCTCACGAGTGCCCAGCTGTCACCACGCCGGGCCACGACGAGCGCGATCGGTTTGCGGGTGGGGCTCTCGTCCGCCCCCGCGATCGCGTAGCGGAGTTGCACGGCCGGCGCCCACACCTCGTCGGCCCCGAGCGCGTCGACGAGACTCGACGGCACCGCCGCCTCGGGACTCTCGGTGATCTCGTAACCCCAGTCCGAGAATTCCACCCCGGCAACGTTGCTCGCGCGGCGCGTCTCGGCGGCCAGGAAGCCCGGCGACGCCGCCCGATCCATCAGACCCGACAGCCGGGCCGTGTCGTTCGTCCGCACGGCCGACGCCCACGTGTCGAGGAGCAACTGGACGGCCGCTGCCCGCGACTCCGTGTCGGCCTGCGCGGTGCCGACCGCCCCGTCGGCGCCCCGCTCGTCGTGAGAGAACCCGGTCAGCGCGAGTACGACGACGACGGCGAGGACCAGTCCGGCCAGCGCGGCGAGCTCCCACGGGCGCGCCTGACGGCGTGAGGTCGGATCCGTTGCGGAAGACGGGTCTGATGCGGGCACGCCGGTGAGTGTATGAGCACGCCTGCGCGCCGTCGCCGGACGGTCGCCGTCAGTAGCGGCGCGCCCCGTAGAAGGGGAACTTCGCCATCGACTCGATCTTCACCGGCACACCGAACGTCGAGGCGTGGAGAATGTTGCCGTTTCCTGCGTACAGGCCGACGTGGGACGCGTCGTTGTAGAAGAGGACGACGTCGCCGGGCTGGAGTTCGTCGCGGGACACCGGGGTGCCACCGCTGGCCTGAGCCTGACTGGACCGCGGGAGCGTCTTGCCGATCTGCTTGTACGCCCAGACGACGAGCCCGGAGCAGTCGAACTGGTCGGGCCCGGTGGCGCCCCACACGTACGGGTCGCCGATGCGGGTCATGCCTGCCTGCAGTGCGCTCGTGCCCGAGCCGGGGGTGAGGTGCGCGAGGATCGTGTCGGGGTCGAAGCCGGGCGGGAAGGGCGTCCCCGCCAGCTGGTCGCGTTCGGCGCCGGTGAGATCTCCGAACGCCTTGATCACGTCGGCGATCTGCGCCTGCAGGTCGCTCTGCTTGCGCTGCAGGTCGTCGCTGACCACCTTGGCCTGCTCGGTGGCCGCCCGCGCGGAATCCGCGGACTGCTTCGACGCCTCGGCCGCCTTGGTGGCGTCCGACGTGGCCGATTGGAATTGCGCGACCTGATTGCGGGTGTCGTTGGAGATGGCGTCCAGAGCGGACATCTGGTCGAGGAGTTGCTGCGGTGAGTCGCTCACCATCACGGCGAACAGGCGATTGGTCCGGGCGCCCTGGTAGTTGGCAGTGGCGAGTTTGTTCACCACGGGCTGGAAGACGGCGACGCGGGCGTTGGCCTCGTCGAGCACACCTTGGTCGGCCGCGAGCCGGGCGTCCGCATCGCGTTGGGCCGACTGCTTGGCCTCGAGATCGATCTGCGCGTTGTGGAGGGCCTCCGACGTCTGCTCGGACTGCCGGGACAGGTCACCGAGCTTCGTCAGCGTCTCGGTCGGGTTGGTGGTGACCGGGTCCGCACCCGCCGGGATCGAGGGCAGCGACACGAGTGCCACCGACAGCGCTCCGGCTGTCAGCACGCTGCCCAGGGAGCGCTTCATCTTGTGTGAGGCCACGGAAATGCGGTTCTCCGATCGTCGATCTCCACCCGCCGGGTCGGTTGTCCGATGCGCGGCTCAGGAATTTCCCCGGCCGATGCGACCGCGGAATGCCGAAGAGGTGGTGACCCCGCGTTGCCGCCCGGTTGGCGCGGCAAGACTTCGCAAGGTCTCGGTTAGGTTACGGAATGACATACGTGTGTGTCCACCCATGTCACGACGGGGGTGGCGGGGACCACCGGGCGGGTGAACGACACGCTGTCTGCCTGGGGCGCAACGACATCGAGGGTGGGTTCGAATCGTGATTCGAACCCACCCTCGGTGGTCGTGCGAGATCCTACGAAGCTACCCCGTGCATCCCCGCCCTCGACTCGGTGGATGCCTCGCCTCGCGCGTGGATCAGTAGCGGCGTGCCCCGTCGAAAGGCATGGACGCGATGGGCGCCAACTTGACGGGCTGCCCCTCGGTGGAGGCGTGGATCACGTTGCCGTTGCCGGCGTAGATGCCCGAGTGCGAGCCGCCGTAGAAGGAGATCACGTCGCCGGGGCGGAGATCGGACTGCGACACCGGGGTACCGGCGGCCGCCTGCGCGTAGCTGGTGCGCGGCAGGTTCAGTCCGGCCTGCTTGAACGCCCACTGCACCAGGCCGGAGCAGTCGAACGAGTTGGGACCTGCGGCGCCGTAGACGTACGGCGAGCCGAGCTTCGCCTGAGCGGCCTGAACGGCCTTGTCACCTGCGGTGCTGCCCGGCGCGGGGGGCGCGGGCAGGTTCGGGACACCGGGGATCTGCGGGATGACGACACCCGGGATCTCGAAGGTTCCGACACCGGGAATGGTGATGGGGTCTGCGGCCGCGGGGGCCGCGGTAGCGGTGAGCGCTCCGACTGCGAGCGCGCCGGCGACGACTGCCCGTCGCACATTCCGCTTGGAAACTTGTGACGCCACGAAAGGGGTACTCCGTTTCTTCCATTCATCCGCCGACCGAGTTAGCTGACGGGTTCGGGCTGGGAAGATCAGCCCTACCCACCGGTGCGTGAGGACGTCCCGGCGGGATTCACCCCAGTAGAAACTTGGGTTCCCGGTACGACCGCTCTCGCGAGTGGCCGATTAGGCGGTGACTAGCGATGCTGCCCCGGTGTTGAGGCTGCGAGACTCCGCTAGGTCTCAGGAAGGTTACGAAATGGAATACCCCGGTGTCGACCGGAACACGCGGAAAGTGTCCGTTTGCGCCGTTTCGAGGCATGCGGGCGCGCGGTACCCACATTCGGTAACGACTCGATAACAAGCGGTATGTTTCCGTTCGCTTTTCGACAGCGGGAGTGGACATTTCGCGTAGCCCCGCGACCCTCCGGGCGTGTCAGGCTCCGCGTTCCCGCTGTTCAACGGGGGTGGYGCGGACGCTGCCCGACAACTGCACCGGACCCGCCGCCCTCGGCCCCCGCACCCCCGGAACCCCCGTTCTGGGTCGCGCGCCCGACCGTCGCTCCACCCGCCGCCGCGGCCCGCACACGGGCAGTGTGATCCTCGTCTCTCCGAGCCTCCCGGGCGGGTCTGTCGGTGCCCGTCCATACGCTCTGAGCCGTGAGTGTCCCCGGCGTACCCGAACAGTTGAGATTCGACGAGCTCGACACCCCGCTGCGGGACACCACGTTCGTGGTGGTCGACCTCGAGACCACCGGAGCGCGGCCGGGCGAGGACGCCATCACCGAGATCGGCGCCGTGAAGATCCGCGGCGGCGAGGTGATCGCCGAGATGGCCACCCTCGTCGACCCGGGACGGTCCATCCCGCCGCACATCGTCGAGATCACGGGCATCACGACCGCGATGGTGATCGACGCACCGCGCATCGAGCGCGTGCTGCCCGCGTTCCTCGAGTTCGCACGCGGAGCGGTGCTCGTCGCCCACAACGCCCCCTTCGACACCGGCTTCCTCAAGGCCGCTGCGTCGGCCACCGACACCCCCTGGCCCAAGTTCACCGTGCTCTGCACGGTCAAACTGGCCCGGCGGGTCCTCACCCGCGACGAGGCGCCGTCCGTGAAGCTGTCGTCGCTCGCCCGGCTGTTCGACGTCGGAACCACCCCGACCCACCGGGCCCTCGACGACGCCCGCGCCACCGTCGACGTCCTGCACGCCCTCATCGCCCGGGTCGGCAACCAGGGAGTGCACAGTCTCACCGAGCTCGTCGACTACCTTCCCGACGTCTCTTCGCACCAGCGGGCCAAACGCACGCTCGCCAGTCATCTCCCCCGTTCGCCCGGCGTCTACCTGTTCCGGGGGCCGTCCGACGAGGTCCTCTACGTCGGCACGGCGACGGATCTGCGCCGCCGGGTGCGCAATTACTTCACCGGCTCGGAGACGCGCGGCCGGATGAAGGAGATGGTCGCGTTGACCACCCGGATCGACCACGTCGAATGCGCGCATGCTCTCGAGGCGGGTGTGCGCGAGCTCCGGCTGCTCGCCGCCCACACCCCGCCGTACAACCGGCGGTCCAAGTACCCGAAGCGCGGCTGGTGGATCACGCTCACCGCGGAGGCCTTCCCCCGGCTGTCGGTCGTGCGGACCCCGGCCGCCGATTCGCTAGGTCCGTTCCGGTCCCGCTCGACCGCCGCCGACGTCGCCGACGTCCTCGCCGAGTACTGCATTCTCCGCACCTGCACGAGCCGGATCCCGAAGGGACGGGCGCACGGTGCGCAGTGCCCGCCCCGCGAGCTCGGGCGCTGCCCCGCGTCCGTCCACGACCGCGACACGGAGGACGCCTACCGTCCCGGTCCGGAGCTCTTCCGGCTCTTCCTGCGCGGCGCCGACGACACGCCGCTGCACCGGATGCGCGCACGGGTGGAGGAACTGGCCGCGGGCAAGTTGTTCGAGAACGCCGCACGGCTGCGGGATCGCACCGCGGAGGTCGTCCTCGCGCTGCGCCGAATGCAGCGCCTGGCGTCGCTCACCGCCCTCGATCAGCTCGTGGCCGCTCGCCCCGCCGCGACCGGCGGCTGGGAGTTCGCGGTGATCCGTTCCGGGCGCCTCGCGTCCGCGGGCTGCGCCCGGCGGGGAATCCACCCGATGCCGGTGGTCGACGCGCTCGTCCTCACCGCAGAAACCGTTGTTCCCGACACGACTCCGCTTCGCGGCGCGTCCCCCGAGGAGGCCGGACTGCTCGCGCGCTGGCTCGACCAGGACGACACCCGCATCGTCAGCGCGTCCTCGGGGTGGTGTGAGCCCGCACGGGGCGCCGGATCCTGGTCCGACTGGTGCGCGCTCGCCCGCGCCGGCAGCGCGTCGACACGGGACGCCGAGACCCGACCACCCGCACCGGGTTCCGCCGGCCACCGCTTAGGCTGGCGATCATGATCAACGCCATCGTCCTGATCCACGCCGAAGCCCACCGCATCCCGGAGACCGCTCAGGCCGTCGCCGACATCGAGGGCGTCGACAAGGTCTACTCCTGCGCGGGCGACGTCGACCTCATCGCGATCGTGCGGGTCCGGGACCACGCGAAGATCGCGGAGGTCGTCACCGAGGGAATCAACAAGGTGGACGGCGTCTCGCGGACGGCGACGCACATCGCGTTCCAGTCCTACTCCAGCGCAGACGTGGAAGCGGGCTTCTCGATCGGCGAATAGGTCCGCCGGCTATTTGCTGGTGGCCAGGCCCGACGTGAGATCGGCCCACCGCCCGAGCAGCGTCGCGGCCGCTCCACTGTCGATGGACTGCGCCGCCGTCGAGAGCCCGTCCGACAGTCCCTCCTCGAGGGTGCGGCCGCCGAGACCCCGGAACGCCGCGATCGCCGCCGCGGCGTTGAGCAGAACTGCGTCGCGGACGGGTCCGGTCTCACCCGCGAGGAGTCGCCGCGCCACCGCGGCGTTCACGTCGGCGTCGCCGCCGCGCAGTTCGTCGAGCGACACCCGTGCGATGCCGATGTCGCGGGGGTCGAACTGACGGGTGGTCACCGACCCGTCGGCGACGATGTGCACGGCCGACGTCGTCGACGTCGTCAATTCGTCCAGACCGTCGTCGCCGCGCACCACCAGCGCCGAATTGCCGCGCTGCGCGAGCACACCGGCCACCACCGAGATCAGGCCCGGGAAGGCGCAGCCGATGAGGCCGGCCCGTGGACGGGCCGGGTTGGTGAGCGGTCCGAGCACGTTGAAGACGGTCGGGATGCCGATCTCCTTGCGGGGCGCGCCCGCGAACCGCAGCGCGGGGTGGAACACCGGCGCGAAGCAGAAGCCGATGCCGACCTCCCGCACGCAGCGGGCCACCTCGTCGGGACCGAGATTGATCTTGACGCCGAGCGCCTCGAGAACGTCCGCCCCGCCACTCTTGGAGGACGCCGCCCGGTTTCCGTGCTTGACGACGCGGATGCCGGACGCCGCGACCACCAGTGACGCCATCGTGGAGATGTTCACGGTGTTGGATCGGTCACCACCGGTTCCGACGATGTCGACGACGTCGTCGTCGACGGGAACCTTACGTGCGTGCCCGAGCATCGAGTCGGCCAGGCCGCGCAACTCCTCCGGCGTCTCGCCCTTCATCTTCAGGGCGACGCCGAATGCCGCGATCTGCGCGGACGTGGCGTTGTCGGACATGATCTCGTCCATCGCCCATTTCGCGTCGTCCACCGCGAGGTCACGTCCGTCGGTGAGCGCACCGAGGACCGACGGCCAGGTGCGTGCAGGCAGCACACCGTCGTTGGTCCCCTGAGCAGTCGGGCTCTGCATCGTCGTGTCCCCTTGTACTAGTGGCGGATCCGATCCCTGGCAGCCTAGTCACCGGGCAGATCGGACTCGCGCGCCGGTTGCGTCGCGTCCCATCCGTCGACCGAGCCCCCGAGCCGCTGGGCCAGCCCGGCCATCCTCGACCGTTCCTGGGAACAGTGCAGCGCATCGAGGACCTGGACCCGCTGCAGCACGAGTTCGACCGTCGCGCCGTCCTCGGCCGGGGACGCCTGCCTGTCCGGATCCAGCGGCCGGTAGCCGTCCTGGGCGGCGATCGACACGGCGTCAGCCACCGACGCCGCAGGCAACCGCAAGTGGTGCCGCAGTACCGCTTCCGCGTCGGCGTCCCACCGCGGATCCTCGGCGGCGGCACGGCCCAGCGCGGTCGAGCACGCTTCCACGTCGTCGAAGCTCGAGGCGACGACCACGAGGTCGGGCCGATCCTGATCGAGAGGGGCCTGCTTCCGACTTCCGAACAGTCGCCGCAGCCACCCCGTACTGTTGTCTCCAGAGCGCATGACTCCACCCTTTCACGGTCCGCGACCAGGCTGTCAGCAGGGAGAATCGGACAAGCGGGGCGCCTCGGCGCGCCGAGGGTGGACCCGGGTAGTCGTCTCTTACGACGAAGCGTCATACTTCTGTCTGTGACGAGCGCAGTAGGGACTTCAGGATCAGCAATCACCCAACGCGTGCACTCGCTGAACCGACCTAACATGGTCAGCGTTGGCACCATCGTGTGGTTGTCAAGTGAGCTCATGTTCTTCGCAGGGCTCTTCGCCATGTACTTCGTGGCGCGAGCACAGGCGAATGGGAACTGGCCGCCGGAGCCGACCGAGCTGAATCTGTTCCTCGCCGTGCCGGTGACGCTTGTGCTGATCGCCTCGTCGTTCACCTGCCAGATGGGTGTGTTCGCAGCCGAGCGCGGCGACGTCTTCGGCCTCCGCCGGTGGTACCTCCTGACGTTGGCGATGGGCACCTTCTTCGTCCTCGGACAGGGATACGAGTACATCCACCTCATCGAAGAGGGCACTTCCATCTCCAGCAGCGTGTACGGCTCGGTGTTCTACATGACCACCGGCTTCCACGGTATGCACGTGATCGGCGGCCTCATCGCGTTCGTGTTCCTGATCGCCCGCACCAAGGTCAGCAAGTTCACGCCCGCCCAGGCCACCGCCGCCATCGTCGTCTCGTACTACTGGCACTTCGTCGACATCGTGTGGATCGCCCTGTTTGCCACGATCTATTTCATCCGTTGATCAGCTGAACGCCCCAGGCAGCCCCCTGACGTCCAGTCCGTCCCGACATACCAAAGGGATACAGATGAGTTCATCCCCCCCTCCCGCATCCGACACCACGGCGTCTGCCGCCAAGGCACGCCGCCAGCGGAAGCTCCGCAGGCGCGCCACGGGCGCCCTGGTCCTGATGATGGGACTGGTCAGCGCCGGTTTCCTCGCGTCCGCGTTGACGCCAACCCCGCAGGTGGCCACCGCCACCGATGATCAGGCAGCACTGATCCGCGAGGGCAAGCAGCTGTACGACACCTCGTGCATCACGTGCCACGGCGCGAACCTGCAGGGTGTGCAGGACCGCGGCCCCAGCCTGATCGGTGTCGGCGAGGCCGCCGTGTACTTCCAGGTGTCGTCGGGGCGTATGCCCGCTTCGCGCAACGAGGCCCAGGTCGAGCGCAAGCCCGTCAAGTTCGACGCCGAGCAGACGGACGCCATCGGCGCGTACGTCCAGGCCAACGGCGGCGGCCCCACGGTCATTCGTGACGAGAACGGCGAAGTCGCCCAGTCTTCGCTGCGCGGCGGCGATATCGGACGCGGCAGCGAGCTGTTCCGCCTCAACTGCGCGTCCTGCCACAACTTCACCGGGCGCGGCGGCGCGCTGTCGTCCGGCAAGTACGCGCCGGTCCTCGACCCGGCCAACGAGCAGCAGATCTACACCGCGATGGTCACCGGCCCGCAGAACATGCCCAAGTTCTCGGACCGTCAGCTGACCCTCGAGGAGAAGAAAGACATCATCGCCTACATCAAGTCGTCGGGCGAGACGAAGCAGCCCGGTGGCTACGGACTCGGCGGCATCGGTCCCGCCTCCGAGGGCTTGGCCATGTGGGTGGTCGGAATCATCGCTGTCGTCGGTGCAGCACTGTGGATCGGAGCAAGGTCATGAGCGACGCTGGCCAGCCGGGCGGCGCCACGCCAAAGAAGTACACGGATGCAGAACTCGAGAACCTGAGCCGCGACGAACTGGTCGAGCTCGGCACCAACCTCGACCACGTCGATGTCGCGTTCCGCCGCAACCGCTGGGCGGTTCCGGGAACGAAGGCCGAGAAGCGCGCCGAGCGGTCGGTCGCGTTCTGGTTCGCTCTCTCCGGCGTCTCCGCGATCGCATTCATCGCAATCTACCTCTTCTGGCCCTGGGAGTACGCGGGCTCCGGCGAGGAGCACTACTCGGCTTACAGCCTGTACACGCCGCTGATCGGCTTCACCATGGGTCTGGCCATCCTCGGCCTCGGTGTCGGCGCGGTGCAGTTCACCAAGAAGTTCATCCCCGAAGAGGTGTCCATCCAGGACCGCCACGACGGTGGATCGTCCGAGGTCGATCGCAAGACGATCGTCGCGGAACTCGGCGACTCGTTCGACACGTCGACGCTGGGACGCCGCAAGCTGCTCAAGCGGACCCTGATCTTCGGCGGCGGCGCCCTCGGCATCATGTCCGTCATGCCCCTCGGTGGTCTGATCAAGAACCCGTGGGCCAAGCGCGACGACTCCCCGCTGTGGGTGTCGGGATGGACCCCCCGCTACGAGGGCGAGACCATCTACCTGCGCCGCGACACCGGTCGTCCCGAGGACGTCGTCCTGGTTCGCCCCGAAGACCTGGACGCCGGCGCCATGGAAACGGTGTTCCCCTTCCGCGAGTCCGATCGCGGCGACCACGACGCGCTGCTCGAGGCGCTGCGCGGCATCCGCAACGCGACCATGCTCATCCGCCTCCGCACGGAGGACGCGGCAAACGTCACCAAGCGCAAGGGCCAGGAGAGCTTCAACTACGGCGACTACTTCGCCTTCTCGAAGATCTGCACCCACCTCGGCTGCCCCACCTCCCTGTACGAGCAGCAGACCAACCGAATCCTCTGCCCGTGCCACCAGTCGCAGTTCGATGCGCTGACCTACGGAAAGCCGATTTTCGGTCCGGCCGCTCGTGCACTTCCGCAGTTGCCTATTACAGTGAACGAAGAGGGTTTCCTAGTCACAACGGGTGACTACATCGAAGCTCTCGGCCCGGCATTTTGGGAGCGTCGACCGTGACCGACAACAAACCGTCCAAACTGAGCGCGATGGCCACAGGCCAGGCGGAAGCGATGGACTCGCGCTACCACCTCGCAGCGGGAATGCGGCGGCAGATCAACAAGGTCTTCCCCACCCACTGGTCGTTCCTGCTCGGCGAGATCGCGCTGTACAGCTTCATCATTCTGCTGATCTCCGGTGTCTACCTGACCCTGTTCTTCGATCCGTCGATGGCGCACGTCGTCTACAACGGTGCGTACGAGCCCCTGCGCGGCGTCACCATGTCCCGCGCGTACGAGACCACGCTGAACATTTCGTTCGAGGTCCGCGGCGGCCTGTTCGTCCGTCAGATCCACCACTGGGCTGCGCTGATGTTCGCGGCGTCGATCGTCGTGCACCTGCTGCGCATCTTCTTCACCGGCGCCTTCCGTCGTCCGCGTGAGGCCAACTGGGTCATCGGCTGCCTGCTGCTGATCCTGGCGATGTTCGAGGGATTCTTCGGATACACGATCCCCGACGACCTGCTGTCCGGCACGGGCCTGCGCGCCGCGTTCTCCGGCATCACGCTGAGCATCCCGATCGCAGGCACCTGGATGCACTGGCTGATCTTCGGCGGCGACTTCCCCGGCGACCTGATCATCCCCCGCCTGTACGTCGCGCACGTCCTGCTGTTCCCGGGCATCATCCTCGCCCTGATCGCCGGTCACCTCGCGCTCGTCTGGTATCAGAAGCACACGCAGTTCCCCGGCCCCGGCCGCACGGAAACCAACGTCGTCGGTGTGCGCATCCTCCCGGTGTTCGCCGTCAAGTCGGGTGCGTTCTTCGCGATCACGTTCGGTGTTCTCGCCGTCATGGGT
>NZ_JBFUHV010000216.1:0-12547 GCF_056402215.1 Rhodococcus sp. P4_B6
GCTCTATCCCCCCGCAGTGGTCGATTCCGAGGCGATCGCGATCCCCCGCTCCCCCGGTGCCATCGGGCACCTCCTGCGCAGCCGCACGGACCTGGACCCGATCCCGGTGCCGGTCGCCGAGCAGATCCTCGCCGATGCCGGGCACCCGGGTGCCCGGCTGCGAGTCGATCACCGCATCGCCTCCCCCAGCCTGCGGGCCGCGATGCTCCAACTCTGGAACCTCTAAAGCCACCGCCCCCCATGTGCTGTGACCAGTGGTAACGACACGTCCCCGGCCGATCACCGAACCGACATCACCGCCGACAATGCAGGCATGACCGGCATTACCGGCAATACCGGGTTTCGGCGTCCTCCTTCGGCCGAGGTTCGCGCACCCCGGTGGCCGGTGTCGGCGCCCGCTCACCCGGGGTGGGGTCACGCCAGGGCCAGAACGCGGGAGCGGGCCTCCAGGTAGCGGGCGAGGAGATCGAGCATCTGAGCGTCCGGG
Source organism: Rhodococcus sp. P4_B6 (assembly GCF_056402215.1). NCBI lineage: Bacteria > Bacillati > Actinomycetota > Actinomycetes > Mycobacteriales > Nocardiaceae > Rhodococcus > Rhodococcus sp. P4_B6. The sequence goes on from NZ_JBFUHV010000216.1 coordinate 488, forward strand.
TGGACGAGTTCGGGAAGGTCCTTGGCGCTGGTGATCGTCTGATCGACCGCGGCGACCTGCCGGCGGCATTCGCCGAGCGCCTCCGGTGTGACGGTGCCGGTGTCGAGCCGGTCGGTGAGGTACCGAATCGACTGCTCCAGACCCAGTCCCGGGTTGCGCGTGTTGTTGCCGGCCCGGCGGGTTTCGACCATCTGCCACCACTCGTCCAGCTCGGCCAGCACCGTGGGATCGGCGACCGCGATCCGCAAGGCGCGGTCGATGGACTGTGGATCGGTGATGTCGACCTCATCCACACCTGCTGCACGGGTGAGGACCTGGCCGAGTTGATGGTTGGCGAGACCGTCGCCGCGGCTCCACCAGTACGACACCATCACGTGTACCTTGCTCGCCACGGCCAGCTCCCCCATCAGACCCTGTTCCCTTCGGTAAGACGACACTGTTCGAGTTCATCCTCACAGCCGGGCACCCGCCCCACCGGTCCCGGGGCGGTGCCGTGGATCGGCGGGTCAGGCGGTGCGGCGGGCGGTGTCGGTGACCGCGCACATCGGGCACAACGTGCGCTCGCCGACGATCCACCCATTGGTACGGGCGAACGCCACCGCCGCGGGCCGACCGTCAACGGCCGCAGCGAAGGTGCGCTCACGCAGATCGCACCGCAACGTCCAGCCGTGCCTGCCTGTGGATCGCACCAATGCATGAACAGTCATGTTGTCCCCCGACGTCGACTCTGTGCCACCAGCATCGCACAACCCGCCCCGACGTGGTGACCCACGCAGGCCGGCCCCGGCCGTCACCACCCCACCATCATGAACGTCGTAGAGGCTCAGCGTCCTGATCGCCGGCGACCGGGTGCCCAGGGACAGACCGAGGTCACCACCCAAGCGCCGTAGGGATATTCGCGGTGCCGTATTCGACACGGCTGCTGCAGAATCTCGTGTGGAGGCCGACATCGATCCCGCGCCGTGGCCTCCACCCCGGCCAGCGCGTCCAGATCCGCGTCCGGTCACCGCCCGGCACCGCGGAGGATCATCCTCCCCGAAAGGGGACGTGTCATCTGATCAGTTCAGGGCGCATTTTTGACTGTTTTCAGGACTCGACCGGGACGTGGCGCTCGAGCTTGCAGTGGAACGGGTACGTCCCCGGCGTACTGGCAATCGACTCGATCAGCGCTTCGTCGCCGTCAATGCTCACAATCGTGAACACCGAGGTCGCCTCGGCATGAACCTTGACTTTGTCGCCGACCTTCAAACCCGCGCGAGTTCCAGGATTCTCGGTCATAGGCCGCGATGAACTCGTTCGATTTCGGTGCGCAAGTCACCAGATATGGTTGGGTTTGCGCCTCCAGCTGAGTCCTGTGAGCCACCGCAGGGCGATCGACCTACGTGGACGAGAATCGATGAGGGAGCCCCTGCACACGACGAAGCCGGCGCTGAAGCCGATCGTTGTCCAGTGAGCCGAGATGACCGGCGCAAGGGCGGACCGTTTCGGCCGACGTTGAAGAGGCAAACACGACGGCAGCAGAGCCCGTCCCTGTCTCATGAATTCGAGGCGAGGACGGGCATTGTTGAGCTGCCGATCGTGGCGGTGTTGTCGCCCCCCCGGTGACACGTGACGGGTGCCGAGCGCCGGTCCAGCAGACCGTGGCAGTAGGTCCATCTTGTCGAGGTGGTGCCCGACGACTTCAGGGTTTGGAGGTCGTTGTTCGCCGTGTGGGTGTCGTGGGAAGCGGCGTGACGGCGGCGTTCTTGGCGACCGAGGTGTCGGCATCGAGGATGGCGCGCAGGAGTTTCTGGGCGTCTTCGGTGTATCCCTTGCTGATTTGTTTGTCCGGGATCTTGGTGTGGTCGAGGAAGAAGTCCCGCACCTTGCGGACGGGCTTGGGTGCGTTGTGGAACATTCGCCCAAGGAAGCGGGCGAAGGACGTGACCTTGTTGGTGTAGGCGACGCGCTGGTCGTCGTAGACGGCGAGTCCCTCGCGGAGGGACTGGGGATCGGACAGGTCGCGTCCTTCGAGTGCCTTACCGAGGAAGTAGCCGTCTTCGATGGCAATCCCGGCGCCGTACCCTGCGTAGGGGGAGGTGGGGTGGGCGGCGTCGCCGAGGGCATCGTCAACTTGGCTGTGCGGGTGACCGCTGGGAGGATGGGTGACCGTGACCAGCGCAGATTCGTCGTACAAGGGCTTCCGCTACCCGAAGGAGATCATCAGCCACAGCGTGTGGCTGTATCACCGCTTCGCGTTGAGTCTGCGTGACGTGCAGGAACTGATGTTCGAACGCGGCGTCGTGGTCTCGCACGAGACGATCCGGCAGTGGTGCGCGAAGTTCGGCCAGTCCTATGCCAATGAGCTGCGCCGCCGCCGGCCCCGCCCTGGCGACAAGTGGCACCTCGATGAAGTGTTCATCCCGATCAACGGCGAGCAGAGGTATTTGCGGCGTGCGGTCGACCAGGACGGCGTGGTGCTCGACATTCTCGTCCAATCGCGTCGAAACGCCAAGGCCGCCAAGCGGTTCTTCCGCAAGCTGCTCAAGGGTCTGCGATATGTGCCGAGGGTGCTCGTGACCGACAAGCTGGCCAGCTACCAAGTGGCGCAACGCGAGATGCTGGCATCGGTTGAGCATCGCCGGTCGAAGTATCTGAATAATCGGGCCGAGAACTCACATCAGCCCACGCGACAACAGGAGCGCCGGATGAAGCGATTCGCCTCACCTGGGCAGGCACAACGGTTCCTATCCGCGTTCTCCGGCATCACGGGGCACTTCCAGCTGCGGCGGCACATGTTGTCGGCATCCGACTGGCGACGCGAGATGACCGCCCGCTTTGCTGTGTGGAACGAAATCACCGCGACCGCCACCGCTGCCTGAACAACACACCCAGCCAACAATTTCCGGGTTAAGACGAACCCAAACCGACTGCACCACTGCGACTATCACTCAAGTTGACGGTGCCCTCCGCAATGGTTCCGACCTGCGGATTGCGGGATTTCCGACCGAGGCCACAAGTCTCGCAGACAGGTGCAGCGCCGTGTCGGCCGGCACTTGCCCCTCAGCGGTGATACTCGATCATCGGTCTGGTCGGTGACGTACTTCCGCCTCGCCCCGTCGGCGAGCCCCAGCCGCCCCCACCCGTCGATCCAGCACCGAGCCATCATCGTCGTCTGTTGTGTGGGGTTCTCGTTTGATCCGGCGAGGTCGATCCGACCGTCCGATACCGGATGGGCGTCTCGACGACCCGCGACCGATGCTGGAACTCACCCTCGCGCTGGGCTGGCAGTGTGAGGCAACGCAATTCGGCTCCTGGTCGTCGCACCTGCATCGTGATGGTCGACATGCGGTTGGGGCTACCGCGGGTCGACGCCCACCGCCTTCTGCATCGTGTCGAAGGCGCCGTCGGCGTCCGTCATAGGTGCGATGACCAGCAGCTCCCACCGCCGACCGGCGGTACCGAAGACGTACATGATGTCCGGTGGCTGGTCCGGCAGGGGCCCGGACACGCGCACCCCGTCGGGACGGTCGATGCCCCGTTGCGAGACGCTCATCGAGTTCCAGTCGAAGCTGACTTGCTCGGTGGTGCCCACCCGATCGGCGAGCACACTGATCAGGTCGTGAAGTTCGGTGGTCAGGTTGGTGGTTCGTGGCCACCACGCCCCGTCCACGCCGGCCGAATGGTCCTCGCGCGCGCGGAGCAGCAGTCGCGGGGTCCGGGTGGGCTCGTCGAAGGGTTGCGCGCCGTCGGAGGTCGGGTGGAACAGGCCCAGGCCGCGCCCGGAGCAGGTGGGGTTCGTCTCGTGTTTCATCGTCAACGCTCCTGCCGCCGCTCAGTCGGCTGCCGCATCATCACGTGCATCGGTAGCTCGGGGAGGGTTCGGTCGTGTTGTAGCGTCATGAGGACGCTCCCGCCGTGCCCGCGTGGCGGCCACTGTCATTACCGGCGGTGACACGATCGTGGACGGTCGTGTGCGAAAATTCCTCCGACAACCTCATGCTACGCGCAGGGGGTACCCCACCCGGTGGCGCCTGCGGACGAATCGCGACCGTGCTCCCGCACGACCGAGCGCGCCACCCACGCACCCATGGTCGACGGATTTCGCCGAGCGGTCCGGTGCACTCCCGGGCGCCGTCAGACCCGACTTGCTCGGAGCCGACAGCGACGCCCGGTGGTGTCACCTGCAGGACGATCCTGCTGCCGTCGGCACCGAGGACATGCATCGTGTGGAACAGCTCGAAGGGGCAGGCATCGAGCCGGACCCGGGTACCCCGCGGCGACCGACCGCCCGGGCACCGCGGCGACCCACCGCCCGGGCACCGCGGCCCGGCCCCGCGGGGTCGTAGACGGCCCGACCGTTGGGGCCGAGCCGAACCGTCAACACTGCCAGTAACTCCGGAAGTTCCTCGCCGAGGGTGCGGGTGCGGGGCGACCAGACACCGTCGATAGAGCCGGCACACCGATCTTTCGGTTTCACCCCTCGGCCGCTGCGCGTGTTCGGCTGATATCTGATATCTGGTGTCGGGGACGATCGCGGGATGCTGCCTGCTGCGGCATGGGCGGCCGCTCCTGTCCCGGCCGCGAAATCGGCCGGATATGTCAGACCAGGGACGACGCGACCATGGACAGCCAGCGAACGAAATACCTCCGATAGGGGTGCGAGTCTCGCCGTTGGACCCTTCCATCGCGCACCCAGGTCCTCCCGTCCGCGATAGCGAACCTGGACTCGATGACTCGGACGCGGCGGACCTATGTCCGGTCGCTCTCGCGATGGATCGCGTCCAGATCCGCCTCCGCGGCCCGGATTCGGGCGTCCGCGGTGCGATCGGCCCGGTCCTTGCGCCGCGCCAGCTGCGCGCCGGCGCGGTCACCGGCCCGCATCGTCTCCTCGACCGCGGTGTTCTCGGCCTCCGTCACCGCCGCGTCGGTCGCGTGCCGGACCGCCGCCGTGTGTCGGGCGGCCTCGTCGAGCCGGTCGGGGAGCTGCTCTGCGGCATCGGCCCGGATGCGTTTGGCCCTGTCGCCGAGCACTGCCGCACGAGTCAGCATGTCGGCGTGCCGGCGAATCCGATGACCGCGAGCGATCAGGTCATGGTCACCGAGGAGCGCGCCGACGACGCCGTCGAGTCCGCCGAGCGCCCGTTCGTAGGCGCGCCGCACCGGAGCCTGCGCGCCCCACCGCTGCACCACTCGCCGGTCGATCACCGCGAGCGGCAGCCGGACCACGGCGTACTGCACCCGCAGTACCGTTCGGAGCGAGGACAGGTTCACCGCGCGACGTCCACGGTCGTTCTCGACCTCCGACCGCACCGTATCGGCGGCATCGTCGAGCATTCGGGCCCTCTGCTGGGCGCGCGCGTCGTCGTCTCGAGCGTCGACGACGTCCCCGGCCGTGCGCAGGTCCTCGACACGGCGTTTCTTTTCGGCGTCGTGCACGCGCGCACGCGCGCGTTCCTCAGCGGCGAGACGGCCCTTCTCCGCTCCTCGCGTCGCCTCCTGCTCGGCCGCATCGTGTTCGCGCCGCCGATCGCTCTGCGCCGCTGTTATTTTGGCGTCGGCTTCGTCCGCGGCTGCCCTGTCATCGCCCCTGACGGGGTCGAGAACGTGCTGTCGCGGCTCCGGCCGTGTTCCCTCTCCCGCAGTCAACGGATTTCTCCTGTGCCGGATTCGTGCGCGATACGGTCGCGCGGCGGGGAGGCGCGGTGCGGCCGCCGCGGCCCGCGACGCGAGGCGGCCCGAGCCGTGCCGACGCCGATGCCGATGGGGATGGGGAGATGGTTCGTGATGGTGCGAAGGTTGCTGTGCGTCATATGTGACGCTCCCGCCTTGGCCGGGAACCGGCCAGGTACTGTCCAGTCGACGACGCGACCCGATTGCCCGCGTACGAAGTATCTCCGACACTTCGACTATACGGCGCCGCAATCCCCGATCATCGTGATCACCGGTGCCGCTCACACCGCGTCGCCGTCCAGGCGCACTCCCGCTGACGCCGCATCTGCGGCGGATCGCCTCGCCGGGTGGTTCGTTGGATACTCCGTTGCTCAGAGCCGCGCAGGCTACCGCCGTTCCAGCAAGATCTTCTGGCGAGGATCGCAGGTGAGATACGCAAAAAAAGGTGACCACGGAGATGAGCACGCCAGGATCCGGACTTGTTCCCGAAACCCGGATCCTCTGACCACCGCGGTGCTCGACGTTCCGGCCGCACCGAACTGTCTCGACGCCCGCGGCGAGCCGGCTCCGCGCAACTGCTGACTGGTCGTGCCACCCTCACAGGCCGATGCACAGCGTGGTGGGCCTTGCCGCGCCGAGATTCTCGAACGGATCGGCGCAGGCGCCGGTGTTCGGGTCCCGCCCGGGGGCGATGTCAGAGTCCCCCGCGATCGCGAAGTGCTGTCGACAGCCCACGGCGTCTGCCCGTGACCGGGTCGAACTGTGGCCTCGGATCGGTGAACCTGCGTTCCGACGCGGTCTCGGGCGCGTCGTCGGCGGTCGCCTGCAGGAACTTGTTCGGCAACGCCAGCTTGGCGATGGTGCGCCACGACTTCAGGTACTGCACCGGCAGCGAGCCGGTCGTGTAGGGCAGGTCGTACCTCTTGCACAGCGCACGCACGCGCACGGAAATCTCGCGCAACCGGTTGCTCGGCAGATCGGGGAACAGGTGATGCTCGATCTGGTAGCAGAGGTTGCCGCTCATGAATTCCATCACCGGCCCCGCCTGAAAATTCGCGCTGCCGAGCATCTGCCGCAGGTACCACTGCCCCCGCGTTTCGTCCTCCAGCTCGGCCTCGGTGAACTTCTCCGCGCCGTCGGGGAAATGCCCGCAGAAGATGACCATGTTGGTCCAGACGTTGCGGATCATGTTCGCCGTCAGGTTCGCGGTCAACGTGGGCAGGAACGCCGGGCCGGTCAGCGCCGGGTAGAGAACATAGTCCTTGGCGATCTGCTTACCGACCTTCCCGGCCACCTCACGGCATCGGCGCGCGAACTCGACACGATCGACACCTCCCCTGGCCACCCTGCCCAGCTCCAAGTGCTGGAGGGCCACCCCGTACTCGAAGAACAGCTGCAACAGCAGGTTGTAGACCGGATTGCCGACGCTCAACGGCGTCCACCGCTGATCACGGGCGACCCGCAACAGGCCGTAGCCCACGTCGTCGTCCATCCCGAGCACGTTGGTGTACTTGTGATGGATGTGGTTGTGGGTCTGCTTCCAATGCGCCGACAGGCCGGCGAGATCCCACTCCCACGTCGACGAGTGGATCTCCGGATCGTTCATCCAATCCCACTGACCGTGCAGGACGTTGTGGCCGAGCTCCATGTTCTCGACGATCTTGGCGGTGCCGAGCATCGTCGTGCCGGCAAGCCAGGCCGGCGGGAACAGGCTCGCGAACAAGACCGCGCGACCGCCGATTTCGAGGGACCGCTGCAGCCGGATCGCGGTGCGGATGTACCGGGCATCACGCTCGCCACGCGAGGCTTCGATATCGCGCCGGATCGCGTCGAACTCGACGCACAGCGCCTCGACATCCGCCCCGGTCAGGTGGGCGTACTCCGTGACATCCGAAATCGCCATGAATTTACGCTAGCGCAGGTTACGCAACCGTAGGTTACGTCCAGGTGAGACGTGAGTGAGCGAGGACGGTATTCCTACCTAATCGTCGGCGACCGAGTCCGGCCTCCCAGTGGTCGCGCAGCGTCGTCCTGTTGTCGAGGGCGGCGACCGAGTCGAAGTACGTAGGCCGCATCTACCTGGGAGTGGTGCTTGATCAGGGTGAGGTCGGCGGTGATGTGCTCAATCGCGAGGTCGCGCGATGACCGACCGTATTTTACTGTTGCTTTAACTGGAGATGCGGCGTAGACCGGAGGTACGGATCCACGACAGACCAAGGTCGAACCGGAAGAGAAGATTCCACCTCTCGGTTGTGGCGCCCAGCACGAGCTGTAGGCACCCACGCAAAGCAAAGCCCCCACAGTGGGCTCAGCACGGTGGGCTTGCGTCAGGCGGGAAATGTCTCCTGACGCCGAGGCCACATTTCACCGCGCAACCATGCACGCCTGGTAACCGAGTGGTCAGTGCCCGCGGGCGGGTCCCCCTTTGGGTCAGGGGCGCCCGCCCGACGTGTGTATGCGGAACCCCAGGGTCCGGCTCCGTCATCGATCGCGAGCAGTATTCGGACCCGGCCCAGGACCGAATGTGACGATGTGCCCCCATGTGACCGGTTACGGGCACAAAACACGGCGGCGGAGCGTTGACATGCAATCGACCTCCGCGATCGCGGGGCGGCTCCGGGGAAGACGCCCGACGAGAGGGAGGGTCATGGCCACCGACTACGACGCACCCAGAGTGACCAACACCGACGACGAGCCATCCGAGAACTCGCTCGACCAGCTGAAGGCCGGAAGGAACGAATCGCAGTCGGCCGTCGCCGACGTCGAGGAGACGGACACCGCGGAGTCATTCGAGCTGCCCGGGGCCGACCTGTCCGGCGAGGAATTCACGGTCCGGGTGATACCCAAGAAGGCGGACGAATTCACCTGCACCAGTTGTTTCCTCGTCCATCACCGCAGCCGCCTCGTCGACACGGCCGGTGGACAGATGATCTGCCTGGACTGCGCCGGCTGAGCACATCCCAGCACAGACGAGGGTGTGCGGCGCTGGGAACCGCGGCGGAGGCGAGCACCTGCCCGGCATCGCGCCTGCTCTCGACGCATGAGGTGATGTCGCGGCCCGCATCGTCGGGCGGCACCGGAAGCGATGCGCCGGGGCCGGCCTGCAACCCGGGCTGCTGGGGTGGGGTCACGACAGCTTCGCGACCGTCAACAGGACCGCCGAGTCCACCAACGCTTCGAGGCTGTGCCGTGCGTCGGGAACGATGAGCAGATCACCCGCCCTCCCCTCCCACGACAGATCGCCGGTCGAGAGCCTGACCCGACCGGACAAGACCTGCACCGTCGCCTCACCCGGGTTCGAATGCTCCCCGAGGACCGCGCCCTCAATCATGCCGATCACCGTCTGCCGCAACACTTTCTCATGCCCGCCGTAGACGGTGTCGGCGGTGTGACCACCACCCGCGGTGGCCGCCTGTTTCAGCTGCTGACGAGCCAAGGCCTCGAGAGAAACCCGCTGCATGTCAGTAGTGTATCCAACCCCGCACACGGAGCAGCACGGCGAAAGTCTGCTCCGCCGCAGAGCCACGATCACCCGACCGGCGCGGCCGGGTTGTTCTCGCTGGCACCAGGGGAAAGTGGTGGTGGACGACGAAACCCCAGCCCTCCCGGCCCGCACCCGGCGGGGTCTGGGCCGTGGTTATCGGTGGCCTGAACGCAGCGGGCAGCACCTGTCCACGAAACACTTGCGGCCTCGGTCGGAAATCCTTGCATCCGCCGGAACCGGGCGTCGAGCGCACCTGGCGCCCGCACAGGTGCAGTGCAAAACTAGAAGGAGCGCAGCCAGCCGACACCCGTCGCGATGGCGAGGTGCGGCCACCAACATGTAGGAGGTGGTTGCTGTGCTTCATCCCGACCCATTCCGTGACATCGACAGACTCACCGAGCAGCTGCTCGGCACGTCGGCCGGATCCGCCCGGGCCCCACGGTTCATGCCGATGGACCTCTACCGCTCCGGCGATCACTACGTCCTCCACGCCGACCTCCCGGGCGTGGACCCCGGCTCGGTCGACGTCAGCGTCGACGGCGGCATCCTCACCGTGAAAGCCCAACGCAGCGAACGCACCGAACACGACGTGCAGTGGCTGACCTCCGAGCGCTTCACCGGCAGCTACCTGCGTCAGCTGGCCCTCGGCCAGGACATCGACGCCGACCACATCGCCGCCACCTACGAGAACGGGGTGCTGACGGTCACCCTCCCCGTGGCAGAAAGGGCCAAGCCGCGCCGCATCGAAATCACCCCCGGGGCACGTGAGGAAGCCAAGGTCATCGAGCCCAGCGACTCACCCGACCAGACCACCACGACCTGACCTCTCCACCGGACACGGTCCCGGCAGGTCACGCCGCCGGGACCCGGGTCACGTCGGCTTCGGGATGGCGTATCGATCGAACAGCACACCTGTAGTTTCATTGCGTATGCGCGAGACCGGGATGCAACTGGGCGAGATCGCCGAGATCCTCGGTGTCGGGCGCACCACCTTGTACCGGCATCCCCTCGAGCGGAGCTGATCGGCACCCGCCTCTGGGTACACGGCGGGCGCTACCAGGGGCTGCGCTCACTTCGGTGCGTGAGGTGGGGGCCGGCAGCCCCCGTCCGAGCAGATCGCTTCGCTCCGCCGTGCTCCTCACGCAGTGGACCAGTCCGCCCGGCGCTCAGCCACCGGGTGTTCCTGGGTGCTCGCCCGTTCGCGCCGCTGTAAAACCCCCGAAACAGCGGTCGGGCCGGGGGCGTGACTTCGCACCCTCGGCCTAATCTCTGCTTCACAAGGGTGTGATCATTACCAATCTTTTTCCTTGATCCGCATCTACTACGATACGCCCTCCGCAATGGTTCTGACCTGCGGATTGCAGGAATTCCGACCGAGGCCACACATCACCGCTGAGGGGCAAGTGCCGGCCGATACGGTCCGAACCATCGCGGCCACGCGCTCGGTCGTGCCGCAGACTGGGTTTCGGTCGCGAGCATCCGGTCGAGCGGCGGACAGCTTGCCAGTCACCCGAGGATCGGCTCGACTCGCGTACGGGGACCGAGCTCGCTGAACAATCCGCTGCTCGCCCGTAAGCCCTTGGTGAGCGGCAGGTCCGTACAATCGATGATGTACTGGCGAATCGCCGCGGCGGCGAAGGGCAGATCGCAAATATTCCTGGCGACAACCTCGCCGAAGCGGCGAAAGTCATCCCTGCCGACACCGCAAGCGGCCACCACCGGAAAGCTGTCCTCGAACTGATCGAACGTCACGACCCTCACGGTGGGCACAGCAGCTTCCATCGGGTGATCATCCTCCATCCCTCCCGGGTGGCCGGCAGGGGAATGTCGCATACGTACAGCACAAGAGCCAAGGCCCCCGGGGCGGGAGCCATGACACGGGCATCACCCCGATCGAAGGCCACACCGACACCGTTACCGCCGAGGATTGGACACTCGACCGACGCAACCCGATACCCCCGACACATCGACAACACAGAAATCAGTTTCCTGCGTCCGGATCTGCCCCACAGGTCCCCGCGTTCGGGAACGAAAGGAACCGCATTGCTCCGCGCAGGGACCCCACCCACGCCGACCCACCAGGTCACCAGCGGACCCGAAGGATGGTGGGACAGCGCCGCGTGCCGCGGTCTCGAACCGTCCATGTTCTTCTCCCCCGACAACGAACGCGGTACCGCCCGAGGTCACCGCGAATCACGGGCCCGGCAGATCTGCCAGGACTGCCCCGTACTCACCCAGTGCCGCGAGTACGCCCTGACGGCGGGCGAACAGTACGGAATCTGGGGCGGCATGACCGAAAACGACCGCAAAAGACACACCAACCGAGCTCGCCGCGGCGCGCAACGACCCCTCGCGCCCCCGCAGCCGGCACCGGCCACCGCCGACGCCCCGCACCTGAGCTCCGCCCGATAACGAGGGCGTCCAGCGTGGCATCCCGACCGCCCCCACCACCCGACGGAGAACCCCGGTTCGGCACCCGAATACGAACCAGATCAACGATTTTGGAGAACCCAATGCGCTGATTGCCGAGAAAGGGTTCAACCCTGGAAAAGGTGCCAGACAGCGGTGGCCGGCCACGCCGGCCCCGAGCACTCGCCTGTCAAGGTAATCGCCACAGGCGACCGTAGACCTGCCGCCGGAGGACCAGGTTCGTGAATGTCAACACGATTCGGCAGGGACCGCACAATACGGGATCACCGGGATGCTCGTGTACAAGGCTGCAGCCGCACGAACCGGATCGCACGCCACCCCACCTGAAAGTCGGCGGCAAGGCCATCCACCACGAACGCCACGACTGTCACGTCGAACAACGTGATTGGGATATTCGGCCCCACAGTGAGAGTTGGCGGACCATCTCGGCGCGGCCCGGCGCCAGGAACTGGGCGTCGGTGTGAACGGCATTGATCGCGGTGATGCGCCGACGT
>NZ_JBFUHV010000217.1:0-12333 GCF_056402215.1 Rhodococcus sp. P4_B6
GTCCTCAAGTGGGCAGCCAAACGCGCACACCATCAACACCATCCACAACCCACCCAGCCGCCGAAATGCACCATCCTTGTTCACTAACTGAACGGTATTGGGGCTAGCAGGAGGTGTTCGGTGTCGATGTGGTCGTGGCCGAGCAGGGAGGTTTCGCGCAGGCTCTGTTCGAGTACCTTCTCGGCGCGCGGGGTGAACGGGATGTGCCCAGGCCGGTGCGGCTGGTGGTGGCCCATGTCGGGTAGCCGGTTGCCGATAACGTCGGCAGAGATGCCGATCGATTCCAGTGTTTTCGCTGCGACCCCGTCACCTTCGGTGATCAGGCCGATCAGGATGTGCTCGGTCCCGACATGGTCGCAGTTGCGGGTCTGGGCTTCGTCGGTGGCCAGGATGAGGACGCGGCGTGCAGGGTCGGTGAATTTTTCGAACATCGCTGCTCCCATCGGGTTGGCCGCCGCGCACTGTTCTCATTGCGATCGTCGAGGTGCCTGATCTTTGGCTGCACCGAGATCCTCTGCGGCCACAGTCGTCATGCGGGTTCATTCAACGTCAACCAACCCAACCCTGGTATAACCCCGCGCCGAACCGGACTGTTTCGTGGCCAGCACGTCGAATATGGGTTGGCCAGGGGCAGAGGGATCCGCAGACCCAGAACGTGCGGCCCATCTGACGCCCGCGCATCGGGGCAAGATTCGCGTCGTTTTCCTGTGGTTGGCGCGCGGGGAGACATGCAGTGGTGGAGCGGTGACGTCTGGCGGCTTGAGGTGCGAGGGCAGCCGATCGAGGGCGACGCCGCGCACGGCCGCTGCGCCTACCGTGGGACGTGGCGGCAAGACCCTGGTCGGGGTCGACCATGCGGTGCCGCGGGCGGCTCATTCGCTGAGCCCCGATCGGCTCCCCTCAGGTAGCGGGTCCAAAAGGTGGTGATGCTGTCGAATGACGCCTGCGGAAGTTCGGCCGGGTAGGTGTCGGCCCGCGAGCGCCAATTGGGCAGTGTCGTGGTGCCCAGGGTCGGGCACTCCCCGAGTATGGGATCAAACGCAGGCCGCCCACCAGCTCGCCGGCCGCAGCTCTCGGGCCGGCTGGTGCAACTGGCCGGTGACCGTGACGCCGCCCGGTTCTCGTGCGAGGTATCCCGGGTGTGCGCCGCGCACCCCACCGACGGCCGGTCGGAATACGGCGAGGTGCTCGCGTGGGTGGTCGATGCGATCGTCGACGTGATCATCGCGCGCCTAGGCCCGGCGGGTCGGGGCGAGAGATTCATTCTCGATCTCCGTTTCATCGATGGGGGATACGCCGATGTCGACGACTTGCCGGAATCGGGGCGTTGGGTCCTGCGGACGGTGTCGGCTCTACTCGGCGGGGATCTCGCGAACGAGGTGCGGTCGCTCACCGCCGCCGAGCAGCAATTCGACATCACCATGCGGGCGGAGACTCTGGCCGACGCCCTCATCTGGCTCGACTTTCTTCTCGATGTCGATCTTCCCGACCCACCCGACGTCATCACCACATAGACCGACGTCATCACCCCGCATAGCGAGATATGCCGGGTCGGGGAGGCGGGTTCCGACGCCGGAGTTCCCGGCTGCGGGTGATCTCGCCCCGGGCTGCGAGGGCTGAGTTCTCCGCGGGTGGGACCGCCAATTTTAGTCCTGCGCCTCCGGCCGTGTGTCGGGGTGCTCGTGGGCGGTGAGGAGTAGGTGGTCGAACCGGGCGCGAGACGACGCGGGCAGTGCCGTCTCGGCGGTGAGGACGTCGACGAAGCGTTGGGCGAGGACGCGGAGTTTGGTGTTGGTCTGCTGTGAGCGCCAGGTGAGGATGCCGAAGGCCCGTTCGGAGGTGATGCCGTAGACGAGCATGAGCGCACCCTTCGCCTGCTCGATCACCGCCCGCGACTGTTCGAGTTCGGCGACGGCCTCGGTGAGCGCCGCGTTGAATTCGCGAGGGTCGGTCTCCAACGTTTCGGTGACGTCGATGTAGTACCCGGACGTCCCGATCACGTTGTCATTCTCGTCGAGCATCCGATCGCCGACCACGATGACGTGGTGGATGCGGCGGTCGGTGTCGATGATGCGATGCTTGCTGCTGAACGGCGCACCGGCATGGATCATCTTGTCGAAGAGTGCAGCGACCTGAGCTTGGTCGTCTGGATGCTTGTGCGAGAGCAGGAGTTCGGTGGTGGGGGTGATCTCGCCCGGTTGGTAGCCGTGCATCCGGGCAACGGGATCCGACCATTCCCAGCGCTGGCCGTCGAGGTAGAACCGGAAACTTCCGCCCTGTGGGGGTGCAGTCGAGCCGAGGAGCTCATCACTGTCCACAGCTCCACCTGCCGCCCTTGCGGCTCACCCACCTCGCCTCGGACACCACTGCCACAGTATGCCGAGCACCCACACCGGAGTGGGCAGAAATTGTCCACACCGCTGTATCCGACGATGTCGTTATGCCGGAAGGGCAGGTTTCTGCGGTGCCGGGCGGGCCGGGCGGAGGGGACCGCGCCCGCGCGGATCGTAGGGCCCGGCTCGGACACGAGTTCGTCGACGCCGACCCCGGATGAGCGGGGGCGACGGCATGCACCCCCACCTTCGTAGTCGGCCTCCCCGGTCTTATCGAAGGATAAGATCACACCAGCCCGGGTGTGGTGGACGGCCGCCGACACCGGTGCCCCGCTCCCGGGCCTCGCGATCTGCTGTCACCGCTCACGACAGACGTGGTGAGTGACGCACGAAAACACGCCGCAACCCCCCAGCTGCTGATTGCGGCCGGTTCGACCAGCAGGGCGACGAAGTCTCGGGTGCTACGACTCCTGGCTATCTCGCTGGGCGATCTGCTCGCGGGGAACCTTTCGGAGGCGCAACCACAAGCCGAACCGCCTGGTGTCAGGTCGGGTGGTCGTTGGTGGGCGGAGTCCATTGACGCGTATTGACGAGGGGAACCGCGCCCGTCTCCCTCAGTCGGGGCTGGTAGCCAGTGAATCTGGGCGACGGCATCGGACCATTCTCACCGCTGCCCATCCCGGAAGGAGCGGAACTGTTCGGCTGATCGACAGCTCCGTGACGATTAACCGAGCGTTGTCCGCAGCATCCCCGGAATAGTTGTTGGTCAGCGCATTCCGAGGAGTCGGCGGACGGGTCCGCGTGTGCGTGTTGTCTTGATCGTCGTGGCCAGGCCGATGCGGCGGCCGGTGAGTGGGTCGGTGGCGGGGGGACCGCCGAACCCGGCTTCGGAGGCGGTTTCGGGTGCGGCGTCGCGGGTGTCGGTGAGGTACTTGTCGGGGAGTGAGAGTTTCGCGATGGTGCGCCATGATTTCCAGTACTGCACTGCGAGTGGGCCGGTCGTGTACGGCAGGTCGTACTTGTCGCACAGCTGCTTCACGCGGACCGAGATCTCGTGGTAGCGGTTGGACGGCAGGTCCGGGAAGAGATGGTGCTCGATCTGATAGCTCAGGTTGCCGGTCATGAAGTCCATGACGGGGCCGCCCGAGATGTTCGCGGAGCCGAGCATCTGCCGCAGGTACCACTGGGGGTGCGTCTCGTTGTCGACGTCGGTCTTGGTGAATTTCTCGGCGCCGTCGGGGAAGTGGCCGCAGAAGATCACGGCGTTGGTCCACAGGTTGCGGACGAGGTTGGCGGTCGCGTTCGCCTTGGTGGTGGACTTCCATGCCGTGCCGGTCAGTGCCGGGTACACGACATAGTCCTTGAGGGTCTGCCTGCCGAGTTTGGCGAGCACTTCCTTGCCGCGCTTCTTGGTGAGGTCGCGGTCGTCCCGGCCGCGGGTCACTTTGCCCAGCTCGAGCAATTGGATGGCGAGGCCGTATTGGAACAGCGCCGCGAGGATCGCGTTGTAGGCGAGGTTGCCGAGGTAGAACGGCTTCCAGCGCTGGTCCCGGGTGACGCGGAGCAGGCCGAATCCTACGTCGTCGTCCATGCCGAGGACGTTGGTGTATTTGTGGTGCGCGTAGTTGTGGGTGATCTTCCAGTGTGCCGACGGATCGGCGTTGTCCCATTCCCAGTTCACGGAGTGCACTTCGGGGTCGTTCATCCAGTCCCACTGCCCGTGCATGACGTTGTGCCCGAGCTCCATGTTCTCGATGATCTTCGATAACGAGAGCATCCCGGTGCCCAGTGCCCACAGCGTGCGCGTGCGGGAGCCGAAGAGCACCGCGCGGCCGCCGAGTTCCAGGCCGCGTTGCAGCCGGATGGTGTTGCGGAGGTACCGGGCGTCGCGTGCACCGCGGGATTTCTCGATGTCTCGGCGGATCGCATCCAGGTCGCGGCCGATGGCCTCGACGTCGGCGTCCGTCAGGTGCGCGTATTCCTTGATGTCCGATATCGCCATGAACCTACGGTACCGTAAGTTACGGTCTCCTAGGTTACGGGTGAGTATTTTATGGTGCGAATCACTTCGCCTGGTGCGCAGTGATTTTCGATCTCGATGTGCACTGGCCGAACCAGGAACCGCGTTCCCCGGGCCCGCGGCGACGTGAACAGCCGCCCGCACGATCCTGCAGGACATTGCGGACGCCGCGGGCCCGGTCGGAATGCGGGTCACGCGTCGGGCCGGTACCTCACAGCGTCGGCATGCGTGCGCAGTGGCGGCTTCGTCAGGGGTGGGTCACTGGGTGAGGACGTCGGCACGGGGTCGGGGTGGAAGCGGGGGAGGGCGGCGGCGAGGGCGGACAGGTCGTTGCCGGTGCTGAGGACGGTGCCGTCGGGTCGGATGATGGCGGCGCGGGCGCGGGCGCGGCGTAGCCAGTTGTGCAGATCGGTGCCGGGTCGAGCCAGCAGGACTGTGCCACCGCGTTGTTCGATGTCGGTGCGTTGTGTCGTGGTCGGGGGGAGGGAGGTGACTACCGCGAACCGGCCGGCGACGACCTCGGCGAATCGGCGGCCCTGGTCGAGGTCTGGATTCGGGATCAGGCGGCCCGCTCGGCTTCGGCGTAGTCGTGGTCGTTCTATCAGAGTGGAGCGGTGCAGGGCCGGGGTTTCGCCGTCCATGATCGTGTCGCCGAGGCCCGGGATGCGGTGCAGCAGTGGTAGGACGATGCGGCGGATGAGGTTGCCGAGTTCGCCGCCTTCGGTCATGGCCATTCCGACGAGCTTGGCGCGCCGGATCAGTGCGAGGGCGTGGGGTTTGCGTTCGATCTCGTAGGTGTCGAGTGCGCGTTCGGGCAGATCTCCGGTGAGGACGCCGGCAAGTTTCCAGGCGAGGTTCATCGCGTCGCGGATCCCTGCGCCCATACCCTGTCCGATGAACGGCGGCGTGAGATGGGCGGCGTCGCCGAGTAGGAACACCCGGCGGTCGCGCCATCGGTCCGCGATGTGGGCTTTGAAGGTGTACTCGGCCACGCGGACCAGTGTCAGGTCGTCGAGGGGGGTGTTCCGTGTCCATGGTGAGAGGAGAGGATGCAGACGAGCCATGTCGCGATAGTCCTCGGCGCTCTCGCCGGGTTCGAGCCGGAACTCCCAGCGGTAGCGGGTGTGTCCGATCCGCATGTATGTTGCCGCGCGTACCGGGTCACACACCTGGTGGGCGCCCTCCCACGCGCCGAGGTCCGCGGTTGTCGCGACGTCGACGACCAGCCAGCGTTGGTCGAACTTCAGGTCCCTCATCGTTGCCTGAATCTGGTTTCTGACCAGGCTGTTGGCGCCGTCGCAGCCGAGGACGTATCCGGCCTGCACCGATTCCTGCACACCGGTGCTTCGGTCGGTGAAGTCGACACGAACGCTGCCGGCCTGGTCGTCGGCCAGCCCGGTGACCTCGACGTTGCCGCGGAGAGAGGCCTTCGGGTGCCGTGTCAGGTTGGCGCGCAGGATCTCCTCGAACTGCGGCTGGTCGAACATGTTGGCCTCGGGGTAGCCGTGGACGCCGGGACCGGGGTTTCGGTGGAACTCGGTGAGAACGCGCATGTTCCGGTCGACAAGCCGCAACCCGAGGCACGGCCGGGAGATCGCCGCGAACTCCTCGGCGATCCCGAGGTGCGCCACGATCCGGTGGATCTCACCGTCGAGGTGGACCGCCCGCGGCTGCGCATAGACGCCCTCCCAGCGCTCGAGTAGCAGGCACTCGACACCGTACCGGGCCAGCAGTGTGGCGGCGGTCAGTCCGGTGGGTCCGGCACCGACGATGACGACCGGGACGATTCGTTCGCTCATCGGATCGATCCGAGCAGGACGACGAGGTAGGCCACGATCGCTGCGCCGACGACGATGGCGGGTGCCATCTCCCGCAGTCCGTCACCGTTGCGTACGTGTGTGACGACGGCACCGACCATCAGGAGTAGCAGCCCGATGCCGGCGGAGGCGCCGAGTGCCGSCACAACTCCGCCGATCAGGAGACCGACGGCACCGGCGACCTCGAGAGCGCCGATGCCCCGATACGTGCTGACGGGCATACCGACGTGGGCTGCTCGTTCCCGCATCGGGGAGGTTGCCGCTATTTTGCCGGCGCCGAGCAGGAGGTAGAACACTGCCAGGCAGAGTGCCAGAACTAGTGATGCGGTGGTCATGTGCGCACCGTGACCTTCCAATTGATCGCGTATCGGTTCAGGATCGCCTTGACCGTCGGTTCGCCGGCAGGTCCGTCGATCTCGACGGTGGCGAGGATCGAACCGTCCTCGACGGACGCCTGGATGCTGTCGATGCCTGCGACGGTGGCGAGGGCGTGCTCGAGCTCGGCCCGTGTCGCGTCGGCGCGCAGTGCGAGTTTGTAGAGCTTGCCTACCGCCGTGACCGGCAGCGCCGGGAGGATGGTGACCGCCTTGGGTGCGGCGGCCCGTTCGGGGACGCGCTCGCCCGCCCAGGCTTGCAGTTCGTGTGCGGTGATGTCGGCGTCGGCGGCAACGGTGACGTAGGCAACGGGTACTTCGCCGGCGTGGGCATCGGGGCGTCCCACCGCGCTGACCGCGGTGACCTGCGGATGGTCAAGGAGGACGTCTTCGATGACCGCCGGATCGATGTTGTGCCCGCCCCGGATGATGACGTCCTTCGCGCGTCCGACCAGGTGGATGAAACCGTCGCTGTCGATGCGCGCCAGGTCGCCGGTGTCGAGCCAACCGTCGACCAGTTTGCCCATACCGTTGAGAACGGGTCCGTGTTCGTCGTGGCCGGAAACATAACCGGCGAACACGGTCGGACCGCTGATCGCCAGCACTCCGGTCGCTCCGGTGGGCAGGTCGTCCCAGGTGCCGTCTTTGCGGACGCGTATCACCTTGACCTGCTGATAGGGCATCCGTACCCCGACCGAGCCAGGTCGTGGTGCGTCGGGAAAGCTGCGTGCACTCGCGCAGGTTGCCTCCGTCAGTCCGTAGCCTTCGAGCAGGGGCACACTCGTGTGGTCCTGAAACGTCGTGGCGACCGCGGTCGGCAGAGGCGACGCTCCCACCATGGCGAAGCGCAGACCACTGATGTCGGCGTCGACCGGGCGCTGCGCGAGGGCCGCGTAGACGGTGGRCACCGCGCTCATCGACGCGATGCGGTAGTGCTCGACGATCTTCCAGAATTCGTTGAACAGCATCGGGTCGCGATAGCCGAGCGGGCCGGCCCACACCACACCCTGGCCCTTGAACAGCGGCGCCAGCAGCGTGACCATCAAGGCATTGACATGGAACAGCGGCAGGGCAGCGAAGACGAMGGCGTCCGAGTCCCACGACGAGTTCGCGGCCAGCATCCAGGCATCGGCGACCTCGTTGTCGTGGGTGTGGGCGGCCAGCTTCGGAACACCGGTGGTACCACCGGTGTGAAACAGTGCGGCCACGTCGAACCCACAGGGGGGATCACCGACGAAGTCGGAGGAATCGATATCGGCCGACAGCGCACTGAGATAGCCGATCCGCACTCCGTCGACCTCGGGCAGGTCCGCAGGCGCGCCGGCGGCTCCGGTGGGCCGCACGGCCAACACGGCATCCACCGTCCCGCTCACGGCAATCTGGTGCGCGGCCTCCCATGTCTGCGGCGCAAGTTCCGGTCCGGCCGCGACGAGTACCCGGGCACCTGAGCGGCGCAGCAATTCACCGATGTGCTGCGGCGACTGCGCGGCGTTGATGGGTGCAGCGATGCCGGCGAGTTGTGCGGCGAGAGTGGCGGGGATCAACTCGGCGCAGTTGGGCGCCATCACGGCGACCGCGTCGTGGCGTCGCACGCCCAGACGATGGAGCAGGTTCGCGTATCGATGAACATCGTCGCGTAGTTCGGAGAAGGTGCGCTGCACCGGCTCCCGCCACCGTGCACCGTCCGGTAGGACGGTGAGCGCGAGCCGATCTGGCCACATCCGGGCCGCGCGGGTGAGCAACGCGTAGGTGGACTCGGGAAGCCCCCGATCGCGCAGCGGCACGGCCTCGATCGTGGTCAGATCCGTGGGCGTCGCGTAACGCGGCCACAGGAGGTCGGTGGTCATCGCGCGTACCTCACCACCGTGCGTTGGCGCCCCAAGTCGATGGTCCCGTCGTCGGTGGCGACGGTGGCTTCGATGAGGTCGCCGTCCTGCAGGTAGTTCGGATTCTTGGCCTGGCCCGCGAAGAAGAGCTTCCATTTGACTGCGGGCGGCAGCAGGGAGGAGAGGGTTGCGATCGGCTTCGGTGGGGCGCTCAGTGCCGTCCCGACCGGTGTTCCGGTCAGCAGCAAGTCCCCGGCGTCGAGGCGTTGAAACCGGGTCAGCGCCTGCAGAGTCTCGGTCGGCTGGTAGATCATGTCGGCAACGGTCATGTTCTGGCGCGGCTCACCGTTGACCCAGAGCCGCAGGCGCAGGTCGGTGAACCGCTTCAGCTCGTCGCCGTCGAGCAGTACGAGGGCGGGGCCGACCGGGGTGAACGTCGGATATGACTTGGCTTCGTAGAACTGCGTTTTCGGAAGCTGGATGTCGCGCGCGGAGATGTCGTTGGTGACGACCAGGCCGGCCACGTGATCGGCGAGAGTGTCTGCGGTGATCTCGGTCCCGACCGGGATGTCGCGGGCGAGGACGAGCCCGATCTCCACCTCGTAGTCCAGTAGCCGGACATGGGCAGGACGGATCACGTCGTCGGTGGGGCCGCTGATCGATCCGGATGCCTTGCGGAAGAAGGTCAACGGAGTGGTGTCGGGGTTCATCCCGGCGTCCTTGACGTGCGAGGCGAAGTTCGTCATCTGTGCGACCACCCGGCACGGGGCGGTGACCGGGGAGAGCAACCGGAGGGTCGCGACGGGCACGGCGCCCTTGCTGGACGCCGCTGCCTCGACGGCCGGTCGGTCGGTCAGCAGTTGGGCGGTGGTGGTGGCCGCGGTGTCTACCCGTGCGGCGCCGGTGGGTGTGTCGACCCACCAGGCGTCGGCGGTGCGGAGGACGGAAATGGTCATGAGCTGGCAACTTTCAGAAGGCCGCGGAGGCGGTGGAGGTCGAATTCGTTGTCGGCGCGCAGCGCGTGGACAATGGCGCGCAGTTCCTGGAGTGATTCCCGGCCGGGATTCACTCCGAGGAAGTCTTTGGTGGCGGGCGGCCCCCACTGGGACAGTCCGGACGCGGTCATCGGTGCCCAGCCCGCCTCGAGGGTGTCGTCGAAGAGATCGCCGTCCGTGAAGTGCTCGACCATGAATCCGTCGGGGTCGCGCCAGTAGTCGAAGATCTGGCTGCCCTGGATGTGTCGGCCGATGCCCCAGGACCGGCGGTAGCCCCGGTCGAGCAGGTATTCGCCTCCCGCGGCGAGGCCGTCGAGGTCGGCGACCTGATACGCCGAATGCACATAGCGGTTGGCCGGGCCGAGAACCATCGCGAGGGTGTGATGGTCGGTGGGCGTGGCGCCGCGGTCGCAGCGGATGAAGCTCATGATCGGACCCCCGGCCCGTTGCCCCGGGTAGTAGAGGAAGTCGCTGACGATCAGTCCGAGGTGCTCGAGGTACCAGTTGAGCGTTTCGAGGTACGTCGTCGTCTGGAGCACGACGTGCCCGAGTCGTTGCACGGTGGCCGGCGCGCGGGGCGGGCGCTGAGGGGCGTTCACCCGCCCGCCGTCGTGTCCGAAATTCAGGGGGAGCGGGGCCTGGTCGGACAACGCCGGCAACTCGAACGTGTCGGACACGACCCGCACTCCCAGAGCGCTGGGATCGGTGAGATCGACCGTGATCCCGCCCAGACTCTCGGGAAGGGGCACGACCGCACCCCCGACCGCGTCCGCCAGTCGCAGCACGTCGGTCGCGTCGGCCGCCCGGAAGGCGGGACCGACGAACCGCGACCGTGGACTTCGGCGGATGAGCACGCAGGGCGATCCGGGGTCCGTCCCGCGCAACTGCAGTTCGTGTGCGGTGCGAAGGGCCGTCGCAAAACCGAAGGCATGGGCGAACGCCTCCGCCCGATCGAGGTTGGGCTTTTCGAACTCCAGCCATGYGAGGTCATGGACCTTGATGATCGGCTCGGCGGCCCGCCCGCGGTGTTCGCCCGCCAGTGCGCCCTGCTGACTGTGCAGACCGGCATGCGGGTCGTGGTGGGCAGTCATTGACCACTCCCTTCAGATTATGAGGATATCGTCACTCACGCGGATATCGTCAGTCAAGAGATTTTGAGGAATTCGTCAATATTGATGACACGCGGTAGGGTGGGGCCAGCTCGGGCGGAGTAGGAGATGGGCACGCAGGCATGGCCGAGCGGATCACCGATGCACGAACCGCCTGGACCGGCGTAAGGCGCGTCCCCACGCCGCACTTGTATGCGCACTGTCGGTTACACCGTTCACGTCGACGCCGACTACTTCGACGACGCCAGGAGAATGGTGGACCGCATCCGAGTGGCGGACCGAGCGTGGCCCGCAGCCGCAGCCGCAGCCGCAGCCGCGCTCACCGCACGCCGGACCGTCAGGGGCGGGCGCGTTGTCGACGGGATACTAATGGCTGGAATGGGATTGGTGCAGCGGTTGCTCGGACAAGGCAGATTCGAACCGATTCGCGTGGTGACCGAAGTGACTGGCGCGGCCGGCGAGACGAATCGGGAAGAGATTCCCGTAGGGCAGGTTGTCGCGCTCCTGCGGGAGCGTGTGTACGGCGCGATGACGTGTTTGGCGACGCTCGCCGTCCTCGTCCCCTATACGGCTCCCGAGACGAGCCCCTGGGCTCGGGTCCTCGATGTCGCGGTGGCCACCGGCGGGCTCTGGGTAGCGAGCCTGCTGGCCGACTGGGTAGCACATCTCGGCGCGTTCCACAGTGCTCCGCGCGGACGGGCGGCGCTGCGGATGCTGCAGGCCTCCGGCCAGATTGTGGAGACCGCGGTCTTGCCCCTGCTGGTATTGGTCGCAGCCGCCGTCGGACTACTGAGCACATCCACAGCGATGTGGATCGCGATGTGGATCCTCGTTGTCGAACTCGGCGTCATTGCTCTGCTTGCCGTGCGAATGGCCCACTTACGGTGGTGGCAACAGCTGTTCACCATCACGGGTTTGGTCGGTGTGGGCGTACTTGTGGTCGGCATCAAGATCCTCGCCCATTAGGTCAGGCCGTGTGGCTGCTGCTTGCCGACTGGAGCAGCTGCCAAGTGTGAGGAATTCGTCAATATTGATGACACGCGGGTAGGGTAGGGCGAGGTCAGACGGATCAGGAGAAGGGCACCCAGGCATGACCGAGCAGATCACCGATGCACCGAACCGTCTGGAACGGCGCAAGGCGCGCACCCGCGCCGCACTCGTACGCGCAGCCCAGTCCTTCATGGCGGCGGGGAAACTGACCGCCCCGATTCTCGAGATCACCCAGGCCGCTGATGTCGGAATGGGGTCGTTCTACAACCACTTTCAGACGAAGGAGGAGCTCTTCCACGCCGCCGTGGAGGAGGCCCTCGACCGCCACGGCGCGATACTCGACGAACTGACCGCCGATCTGGACGACCCTGCCCAGGTCTTTGCGCAGAGCTTCCGACTGACCGGACGCCTGCATCGCCGAAATCCCGAACTGAGCAAAGTTCTGCTCCGCGACGGGCCGAGTCTGGTCAGCTCGGACAAAGGCCTGGCGCCGAGAGCTCGCCGCGACATCGAGGCCGCTGCCCGTGCGGGCCGGTTCAGCGTGCGCGACCCCGAACTGGCCCTGACAATCACGGCGGGGGCCGCACTGTGCCTCGGGCAACTGCTGCACGACCACCCCGAACGTGACGACGCGGAGGACACCGACCAAGTCACCGAGGACCTGTTGCGGATGTTCGGCCTCCCGGCCGACGAAGCCCACGAAATCTGCCGACGCCCCTTACCCGACGCCGACGATCAACCCCACGGCGCAACCGCCACATAGCGTGTCCGGATGTGGCACAGGTTTCGCCGAGGATCGGGCTCCATGAACCGACGGTGCCGGCGTGGTGGCGCGACGGTATGCGCATGATTGGGCGCTCTTCGTCGAC
>NZ_JBFUHV010000218.1:0-11988 GCF_056402215.1 Rhodococcus sp. P4_B6
TCTCGATGTCGGCCTCGTGCACGATCTCGGCGAGCACCCACAACACCGGGTCGGTGATCTCGTAGCGGCGCAGGATCGTCTCGAAGCTGCAATCCCCGTGATGATGGGACAGTTCGACCCCGCGCATGTCGAACGCGGTCGCCTCCGCCGGGACGTCCGCCGGGTCGGTGACCCACAGGAACTGCGCGTCCGGGTCGATGTTGCGGCGGATCAACCAGGCGCAGGCGGCGCGGTCGATGTGGATCCCGGCGCGGGTTGCCCATTTCATCGCTGGACCTGCGCATCCGCGCCGGGCCGGTCCGCGGCCAACTCTCTCAGTGCCGCCTCCGCGTCGTCCCGCTGCGGTGTGGTGGGGAAGAAGGTGCGCTTGTCGATCTCCCGGAGGCGACGGCGCAGCTGGGCCAGCTTCTTCTCCCGGACGGCGCGATCGGGCGCCGAGCGTGCGGCCTCGGCGGCATCGGTGAGCTCGTCGTACTCGGCGCCCCGATCCTCCGACAGCTTCGCCCGCATCCGGTCCCGCTGGGCCTTGGTGGTAGGGGCGGCTGTCCACACCTCCGCCTGCCCGCCCGCCTCGACGACTTCCTCGGCAACCCAGTCGAACTGCTCACGAGTGCGGGCGGAGGCGGGCAGCACCACCACCCCGTCCGCGAGCTGGAACACCCCGTATTTGCGGAGCTTGCGCCACACCGCGATCCGCGGCGTGGACGGCTCCCGGGGGATGCGATACGCCAGCATCACCCACTCGTCCGGGCGGTCGCCTGGTGCCGGTTCTGGTTCCACCACCGTGATGTAACCACGGTTTCAATTGGATGTCCACCGGTGATCGCACCTGCCGCCGATTGCCCGGGCATCGACCCTGGACGCCGTACTGTAACCGTGGTTACCGTGAAAGTGGCCATCGTTCGGGAGGGCTGTCGAGACGACGAAGAGGTGCACGGATGCATCACCATCGGCAGGTCACACCATTTCGGTCCCTGCTCATGGCCACGACGCTCGTCCTCGCGGTGGCCGGCTGCGGGAACACCAGCACCTCCACGACCAGCGGCCCGACCTCGGCGCAACAAGGATCCGGGCAGGCGCCGGCCCAGACCACCGACGCGGACTGGGCCCCGGTCACCGATACCCTCGGCCGCACCGGCAAGCTCGGCGACGACGGCACCGTCTACCGGGTCTCCCTGCCCCGCACGGACCTGAACGTGGTCTCCCGCGGCGTCACCGTCAAGCCAGGTCTGTCCCTCGGTGGCTACGCCGCCTTCGCCCGCTACGACGACGCCACCCTGGTGATGGGAGACCTCGTCGTCACCGAGGACGAACTACCCAAGGTCACCGACGCGCTCCAGGCCCACGGCATCGCCCAAACCGCGATCCACAAACACCTCCTCGAGCAGACCCCACCGGTGTGGTGGACCCACGTGATGGCGATGGGCGACCCCGCCGGCCTCGCCCAGGGGATCCGGGCCGCCCTCGACGCCACCCCGATTCCCCCGGCCACAGCACCCCCGGCGCAGCAACCACCGATCGACCTGGACACCGCCGCCATCGACACCGCCCTCGGACGGCACGGCACCGCGGACGGCGGCATCTACAAATTCACCATCGCCCGCCAGGACACGATCGAGGAAAACGGGCATGTGCTGCCGCCCACCCTCGGGGTCACCACCGGCATCAACTTCCAACCCCTCGGCGGAGGCCGGGCCGCGATCAACGGCGACATCGTCATGACCGGCAACGAGATCCAAGACGTGATCGGCGCCCTGCGCAGCGGCGGCATCGACGTCGTCGAGGTCCATAACCACACCCTCGACGAACAGCCCCGCCTGTTCTACCTGCACTTCTGGTCCGTCGGCGACAGCGTCCCCCTGGCCACCACGATGCGCGAGGCGATCTCGGCCACCCACGTCACGCCCGGAACCTGACCATCCAGAAGCAGAGAGGGAGCCGGATGGACACCCGCACCGGTGACCGGCGCAGCCCGAGACCAGCCCGGCTGTTGCCCGCACTCGTTGTGGCGTCGACCCTGGTCGGCGCGTGTATCTCCGAGCCATCATCGCCGGACAGTAGCCCGCTGCCGCTGCACCCGGTCGCGGAAATCGCTCTCCCCGGCGACAATTCACGCTTCGACTACGGAAGTCTGGACCCCGAGCGGGGACTGCTGTTCATTGCCCACCTCGGCGCCAGCGAGGTCATCGAAGTCGACGTCTACACCCGGCAGGTCGTCCGGACGATCCCGAACCTGTCCCAGGCGCACGGTGTCCTCGTCGTTCCCGAGCTGCGCCGGGTCTACGTCACCGCCACCGGCGACAACCGGCTGGTCATCCTCGACGAGGACACCGCCGCGGTGCTCGGGCAGGCCCCGACCGGTGACTACCCGGACGGGATCGCCTACGACCCGACACGCGGCGCGGTGTGGACCACCAACGAATCCGGCGGATCGGAAACCGTGATCGACGCCGTCACCGCACAGGTACGCGGCACCGTGGACCTCGGCGGCGATGTCGGCAACGTCGCCTACGACCCGGTCGCCGACCAGATGCTCGTCGCCGTGCAAGGGAAGGGCGATCTCGCCGCCATCGACCCACAGGCTCTGACCGTCACCCGCCGGCTTCCGACGCCGGGCTGCCGCGGCGGCCACGGCCTCGCCCTGGACCCGCAGGCGCGGCTCGCGTTCGTCGCCTGCGAGGACAACGCCACCCTGCTCACCGTCGACCTCGACAGCTGGCAGGTTACTGGCACCACCGGGGTCGGCAAACACCCCGATGTCCTCGCCTACGACCAAGGAGCGCAACGCCTGTACGTCGCATCCGAGAGCGGCACCGTCAGCGTGCTCGACCAACAGGGCGGACACCTCACCGAACTCGGATCCGGTCACCTCGCCGACGGCGCACACGTCGTCGTCGTCGACCCGAACACCGGCCACACCTACTACCCGATTCCCGACGGAACCGGCGGCCGTCCCGCCCTCCTCGAACAGGCTCCGAATCCCTGATCCCACACCACCGTGAGTGATCACGACGCAGACGTGCACACCACCAACGGTGCTTCTCGAGGACCTCATCGGGGTATCCACTCCACCAAGAGTTGTCGACACCCCGCTCGATGGCCACGGCACCCAAGACCACCTCGAGGGCGCCCCAGGAAAGGACCCCACGATGCTCGGACTGGGAATCATCGGCTGGATCATCATCGGCGGACTGGCCGGTTGGATCGGCAGCAAGATCATGAAGACCGATGCTCAGATGGGCATTCTCCTCAACATCGTCGTCGGCATCGCCGGCGGACTGCTCGGTGGATTCCTCCTCAAACTGCTCGGTGTCGACGTCGAAGGCGGCGGGCTGATCTTCAGCTTCCTGACCTGCCTCCTCGGCGCGGTGATCCTGTTGTTCATCGTCAAGGCCGTCACCGGTCGCCGCGTACACCACTAAAGCGACCCCGCAAGGGGCCTCGGGACGCAGCTCACCGACGACAAGCCCCAACTGGTCCCCACCGGAGGCCCATCGGGTGCTGTTCACGAGGCCTACGAGAAAGGCGGCCCGACGGTCGCCTTGAGTACTACCGCCGGATTCATCCTCTCCTACGTCCTCGCGACGCTCTGACGAGGTAGGAAGTGTTTTTGGACCTGGGATTCGCACACCCTGCGGACAGTGCATGGCACCTGCGGGATTACCAGAGGGTGAGGGGAAGTCCGGCCGCTTCGGCACACCGGATCCGCTCTTCGATGCTGTCAGGATCGTCACCGCGCGCGAGACCGGTACGGACGGCGCCGGCGATGGCGCGGGTGCGCCCGGCTGGACCACCGCCGGCATGACACCCTGTCCCACGAGATTCGCCGAACGTCGGAAGGACCCGCGACACCCATGACCACCTGGACCCTCTGGCTCGGCGCCCTGCTGGTCGTCGGCGGCTCGGCCGCCCAGATCAAGCATCAGGCGGTGGCGGCCCGCGCCCTGTGGCTGTTTGCGGTGCTCGCCTTCGCGGCCGCGGCTGTCGGGGCGGTGACCGCGAAGGAGGTCTCGCTGCCCCTGCTGCTGGCCGTCGTTATCGCGATCGTGGCGACCGTCGCCCTGGTCGCGGTCACCAATGAACCGAAGAAACCCGCAGTCGTACGAAGAGGTGCGAAATGATCACTGCGGTCTGCGCCATGGTCTTCGCTGTACTGCTCGGGGGATCGGAGCTGGCTGACCGGTGGCGTACCCGCCAATCGGAGCGATCGCGCATCGACGAGATCGCCGGCAGCCTCGACCGTTTCCAATGGGCGGTGCTCGAGGACCTCGCAGAGGCACGCCAGGCGTTCTTGGACCGAGACCGCGCGCAGCGAGGCGAAGAGACCAGCGCATTCATCGCGGCCCGCGAGAGCGCCACCCGGTTCGGGATCCCCGACGAGGAGGCGGTGTACCGCCTGGCTGACCAGATCCTCCGAGACCGAGACAGCCAAACCCCGTGGAGATGACCGCGCACGCACCAGAACGGCCCCTGGACTGTCCAGGGGCCGTTCTGTGTCTAATCGGGGCCGTGGGCCTGTTTGCGACGCCGCCTCGTCGACCTGAGGGCTCATGGCGCAGGCACGAGGTACTTCACTCGGATGCTGAACGGAAATTTTCCTGGCGCCTCGATTGTGGACTCGATCAGTGCGTGATCGTCCTCGAGACTGAGGATGCTGAATACCGACTTGCCTTCAGGGTGCAAGAGCACCCGATCTCCTACCTTCAAACCCGTGCGGGTTCCCGGATTCTCGGTCGTACGCCGCGTTGAACCCGTACGGGTCCGGTGTGCAAGCCGCCATTATTTGCCGGGTTCGATCCTGGCTCCGACTGCGCGGTGCGGCGAGCATTGGCCTCTTCCCGCCGCGGCGTGCTGGACCAGCCGCCACCGGCATTACCAGGGCGCGGGTCCTCACTGGTCCGGGTGGGTTTGCGACCGTGTGGATTGACGTGTTGCCTGTGCGAGGACCTGGGGGCCGGTGACGAACGCCTTCTTCCAGGGTGCGACTCCGTCGATCTCGATTTCGATGGACACGCTCAGCACCGTGCGAATCAGCACGATCATTCCCAGGACGGCCGCGTCTGTCAGCGAGGGCGTGGAGGTGACGGTTTTGACGATGTCCGCCGCGACCAGTAGTTCCAGACCGAGCAGGATCGCTCCTCCGAGTGATTGACGCAGGGTGGTGAACGCCCGACCGCCGTCGCCTGTTCGTCTCCAGGTCCACGCCGCGAGCACGAAGGCGAAGAGAAACCCGATCACCATCGACAGGACACCCAACACTTCGAACGAGTCCGTCGTCAGCTCGAAGAATCTGACAGTGTCCATGTCGGTCCATTTCGTGTGAGTGCGTGGACGGCTTCCGAATCAGTGGCACGATCTGACGAGGTGCGAAACCGGGCAGCGTGGCGCGCAGCACAGCCCGCCGCCGGCGGCGGAGATCGAGTTCGGCCAGACACCGCGCGCTGCCACCACCGGTCTCAGCCCGGATCGCTTGGTTGCCGGTGATCGGTGGCGAGGATGTACACGCTGACCGCGATCACCCACGCCGGGAAGACCAGCACCACCCAGATACTGAAGCTGACAACCAGCAACAGGCTCAGTGCGAGCAGGTAGGTGGCGATCACCAACCATCGCGGCATCAGCCCGGTGCGCAACCACATCGTGGCCAGCGAGATCATGAACACCGCGGCCATGCGTATCGCGTAGACGTTGTTGATGTGCAGCGTCACCTCCCGCCCGAAATAGACGATGTCGTCCTGGGGAACGTTCGCGTTCCGGGAGACGGCCAGGAGCCCGCCCGCGATGGCCATCGACACGAACGTCATGGCGAGGAACAGCAGCCCACTGCCCAGGAAGACGGTCGAGAAGAAGCGGTCCTCGAGGTCGCCGAACCGGTCGCGGAGGACCCCGATGAACCACAGGAACGCGATGCCCGCGATGGGGACGAGGAACAGGGCGGTGGTGATCTTCGATCCGCCGCGGACCCAGGGCGCCGCGGTGGTGGCGGGGACCGCCGTGGCCAGCAGGATGATGCTGGTGGCGAAGAGTACCCCGAAGATGATGCCCGCGATCGCCGCGGACCGCGGCGTCCGCAGCGGCTGGAACTGGACCCTGCTGCGCGGATCGGCCATGGGTTCAATCATGACCGAATGAGGGTGCGGGAACCAGCAGGCAGTTCCCCTGCCGTGCACCGCGACGCAGCGGCAACCGGCGCACGGCCGCCGCTGCCCGGTAGCCGCCGGCGCCGCGGCGGGGTGGCGCTCTGTCGCCGTGATCGGCAGTCGTCAAGGTTGATGAACCGTTGGTTCCCGGCGGTGGTTCGTTGTTGCCGACGAAGCTAGCTGGTAGCCGACGCCGACGGCGGAAGTGTCGTCGAAGCGGTCGCAGAGACAACCGCTTCTCGGCGGTGGCGGGCACCTCCGCGACCTGCGCCGCGGGCACCCTGCCCCCGGCCACAGCACCCGGTTACCCCGTGGCAGCCGGTTGCCTGGTGGAGCAGCGGTCAGAAGACGACGGTGACGAGCGTCTTGATAATCACCAGGACGGCAAAGATGGCGAACACGCCGATACCGGCGATCCAGGCTCGGAAAATGCGGTTCAGCGAGAGTTTGCCGACCCACCCGGCGTCCAGGTCCGATGCGGCCGGCGGCACCCCCGAGAACGCCGCACCGTGCGCGGCCCACTCGCCGGCGCGCAGTTCCTGCTGCTCGAAGCGCTCCAACCATTCTGTATCCGTGAGCAGGGCGCGGCGGTGACTCGCCATGAGCCCGAGCGAGAGCAGCGCCAAGACCAGCGCGAGCGACGCGCCGCCGATCCGGCCCGCAGCGCTGTTGTTCTGATTCAGCGCGATATTGAACAGGAACGCTTGAGCGGTCAGACTGAGCGACGGCACCTGCCAGAGCAGCCTCTCGTAGTGCAGCCGCCGGTTCGCCACGGCTCGGTACAGCAGCTCGAATTGAGGTGGAAGCTGCGGAGGAGGATCAGCCACAATGCCACCCGCGGTCAGGTGTACTCGACGCGCATGGTGTCGATCTGGCCGGTGAACGGGAACGGGGTGCGGTCGGCGTAGTCGAGGGACACCGGGGAGCCGAGGCAGCTGCCGATGTCGAGGCATTCGTTGGCGGTGAAGATCAGTGGCACGCTGATCGGGACGACGCCGTCGGCGACCTGTTTGCCGTCGACGCAGGCGGTGATGTGCAGCGGCCCGCCGGGGCGGGGTTCGGTGTATTCGGTGATCACCTCGATGGTTCTGCGGCCACCGGCCACTGCTGTTTCCGCTCGGATCTTGGTGCGCATGAGGATGAACAGGTTGTATTCGTAGCAGAGGCGGCCGTCGTCGAGGTAGCAGGTCAGGCCGCCGCCGGCGCCGCCGAGCGCGTAGAGGACACCGCTGGCGTGGTCGGGGACGGTGACGTCGAGGGTGACGTGGTTGTTCTTGTTGCCCAATTTGGGGGCGCAGAATTCGGGCATCCGGGTGATGGGGCCGGGGAACTCCCACCGGGTGTAGGGCGGGGTGATGCGTTGGTCCGGGTGCATGATCGGCACCCACAGGCCGCCGCCGATCGGCAGGGCGTTGTTCTTCGCCGCTTCGATCGCGAAGATCTCCTTGAGCTGGGCGAGCTTGCCGGGGTGCTCGGCGGCGAGGTCGTGGTTTTGGGTGTGGTCCTCGTCGAGGTGGTACAGCTCCCAGACGTCGTCGTCGGGGGTCCAGTCGGTGATGCCGGGCGGCAGGCCGGGCAGCCACGGCACCCGCGGCCCG
Source organism: Rhodococcus sp. P4_B6 (assembly GCF_056402215.1). Lineage (NCBI taxonomy): Bacteria > Bacillati > Actinomycetota > Actinomycetes > Mycobacteriales > Nocardiaceae > Rhodococcus > Rhodococcus sp. P4_B6. Next base: position 7,739 of record NZ_JBFUHV010000218.1, read on the forward strand.
AACGCCGACGCCATCCAGCCGTCGTGGTAGATGGCGCGGCTGCCCATGACCTCGAAGTACTGGGTGGTTTTGCCGCCGGGCGCGTCCCGGTCGAGGAGGGTCTCGGCGAACCCGGCACCGTCGAGCCGGTCCTGGGGGAAGCCGTCCACCATCCGGGGTGGGGTGATCCCGACGATGTCGTAGATGGTGGGGACGACGTCGTTGCAGTGCAGGAAGTGCTCGCGCGGCTGTGGGTCGGGGGTGATGGTGGCCGGCCAGCGGACCGCCAGCGGGTTGCGGGTGCCGCCGAGGTGCGAGGCCAGCAGCTTCATGCCCTTGAACGGGGTGCTGCCCGCCCAGGCCCACGCGGCGTGGTACTGGTTCTCGGTCTTCGGGGACCCGAGCACGTCGAGTCCGCCGAGTTGGTCGAGGGCGGCGATGTGTTGCTCCACGGTGGTGGGGATGCCGTTCTGGGCGATCAGTTCGCAGATGGTCCCGTTCTGTCCCTCACCGGAGGAGCCGTTGTCGCCCCAGATGTAGAAGATCAGGGTGTTCTCGCCGTAGCCGAGCCGGTCCACCTCGTCGACGAGGCGACCGACCTGGGCGTCGCAGTGTTCGGCGAACCCGGCCGCGACCTCCATCAGCCGCCGCTGGAACGGTTTCTCGTCGTCGGGGATGTCGTCCCACGCGGCCATCGTCGGGTCGCGGTCGGTCAGTTCCGCCTCGGGTGGGATCCAGCCCTTGTCCTTGGCGCGGGCGAAGACCCGCTGCCGGTAGGCGTCCCAGCCGTCGTCGAACTTGCCGGCGTACTTGTCGGCCCAGTCCTTCATGATGTGGTGCGGCCCGTGCAGGCAGCCGCTGGCCCAGTACATGAAGAACGGCTTGTCCGCCTCGAACGCCTTGTGTTTGCGGAGCCAGTCGATCGCGTCGTCGGCGAGGTCGGCGCTGAGGTGGTAGCCCTGCGCCGGGGTCTTCGGGGGCGCGACGATGGTGGTGTTGCGGACCAGGTTGGGTTCGTACTGGGAGGCCTCGCCGGCGAGGAAGCCGTAGAAGTAGTCGAAGCCCACCCCGGTGGGCCAGTTGGCGAACGGTCCGGCGGCGGTGGTCTCCTCCGCGGGGGTGTTGTGCCACTTGCCGAACGCGGCGGTGCTGTAGCCGTAGTGCCGCAGGACCGTCGCGGCGGTGGCGCTGGAGCGGGGGATGTGCCCGGAGTAGCCGTCCCAGTCGTTGGAAAACTCGGCGATCTGGCCGTTGCCGACGCGGTGGTGATTGCGGCCGGTCAGCAGCGCCGCCCGCGTCGGTGAGCACATCGCGGTGGTGTGGAACCGGTTGTAGGACACCCCCTCGGTGCTGATCCGGGTCAGGGTGTCGGTGCGGACCTCGCCGCCGAAGGTGTCCGGGAGTCCGGGTCCGGCGTCGTCGATCAACACGATCAGCACATTGGGTGCGGCCTCGGGCAGTCGGCGTTTCTTCGGCGTCGGCCGGTACACCGATTCCTGCATGGTGCGTCCGGCGATGCTGCCGGACGGGGGTGGGGGAAATGGCAGCGTGTCGCCACCGGGGATCGGATCGGCAATGATGCCCATCGTTCTGCCCTTTCGAAGGCGTACCAAGATTTGGCGCCGTGACCCAGACCGGCAGCGCCGTCTGACACAACCAATCACAGCACGAATCCGTCGGTCCCGCGATGATCCTTTGCGGACGGAAGAACCCTCGCCTGGCACGTCCCGATCACCGGCCGGCGACCCGAACTCGCCGACCAGCACCGTCCCGGCGAGCCCGTCCGGTGAAGATTTTCATCCCGGGGCGGTGATCGGGACACCGTCAGGAGGGCGTCCGGACGCACGGAGGCGGCGGGTTTCGTCGCGGCGCATGGTGCGCCACAGCGCCTTGGTAACCTGCCGCTGCAGGCAGCGTTGGGCTTCGCGGGCGGTCTTACCTTCGTCGAGTTTGCGCCGGTAGTAGGCATGCCCCTCGTCGCCGGGGACCCGTGCCTGGCTCAGGGCGACGACATGGATGGCGGAGTTGAATGTGCGGTCGCCGAACCGGGACAGTCGGTGCCGGGACTGGTCGGCGCTAGCGATCTCGACCGGTGCGGTGCCGGTATACGCCGCGAACGCGGCCTCGGTGGGAAACCGGTAGGGGTCACCGGTGCGGGCGAGGATGCGACCGGCCATGATCGGTCCGACACCATGAATGGTTTGCAGGGTCGAACCGCATTCGTCGAGGACGGTCTTGATCCGAACTTCCAGATCATCGATCTGGAACTGCAGTCGGCGCAGGTCGCCGATCATCTCGAGGCCGATGGTTCGGCGTATCTCATCTGCCGCCGTGGTCGGTCGGATGCGGCGCAGCGTGACGGCGGCGAGCTCGGTGTCGAGATAGGTGGCGATGCCGCCCGGTTGGAGTTCCCGCATCACCGCGTGGAGTTGATTCCGGATCCGTCCGTGCTGGGTGACGAGGTCGCTGCGGCGCTCGTCGAGCACCCGGAGGGTGTCGGAGTGTTCCTCGGCGGTGACTCGGCGGTAGTCGCCCTGGGTGAAGGCGACGCACGCGGCCGCGGCGGCATCGATGCGGTCGTTCTTGCGGCCGCTGCCGCGGGAGAGTTGCCGCACCCGGGCGGTCGCGGTGGAGGGCACGTCGACGACCGCGTCGCCTGCCGCGACGAGCCACTGGGCCAGGTGGTGGCCGAGCCCGGAGGCGTTCTCGATTCCCGGTTCGCGTAGACCTCAGCGGCTACGGTGATCGAGTGAACGCAGCAACGCCTGTCACGCCCGAGCAGTTCGTCTCCATCGTGAGGGTCGAGGGGGAACGCATCGCCGAGATGCCCGCCGACTCTCTCGCGGCGCCCGTCCCGTCGTGCCCGGGGTGGACACTCGAACACGTGGTCCGGCACATCGGGAAGGTGCATTCGTGGGTGACGGCGGTGCTCCGAGCCGCGCCCGGCACCCCAATCGGCGAAATCCGGCGCGACCGCGAGATGTCCCACGGGCCGGAGTGCCTTGCCGAGTACCTGACCGTGCTCGACGGCCTGCTCGCCGAATTCGACCGGGTCGATCCCGACGAGCCGAGGCCGACGTTCGTCGGGCCGGGGACCGCTGGCTGGTGGGCGCGGCGGCAGGCACACGAGACGACGGTCCACCGATTCGATGCCGCAGACGCCGTGCACGCGGCGGGCGGTCCCGAACCCGAACCGGCCGACGCCGCGGTGGCCGCCGACGGCGTCGACGAATGGGCGCGGTTCATGCTCACGCGCTCTCTCGGGCGCACGGGTGTGCCGGAGGAGCTGCGCGGCCGGACGGTGCACCTGCACGGAACCGACACCGCGGGCGCCGAATGGTCGATCGAGTTCGAGGACGATGGTCCGGCCGTGACGAACGAGCACACGAAAGGGGATGTTGCGCTGCGTGGTTCGACGCAGGATCTGCTCCTCGCAGTGTGGAATCGGCGTCCGCTCGAGTCGCTGCAGATCTTCGGGGAGCCGTCGATCGCCCGGGCGATGGTCGAGTCCGTGCGCATCTGACGGTGCCGGCGGACGGCTTTCGATGCCGCAGCTGGCTGCTAGCCCAGTTCGTCGCCGCCAACGACGGCTACCAGACCCGGCGGCGCGGCTCCGAGTGCGCATGTGCGAGGACCGCGACGCGTGCGACGCGATCCTCGATCGGATGGACGAGGTTTCGTTGCCCACGGCGGAGGAACTGCTGCACCTGTTGGCGGACTAGCTCGGGTACACGGTGAGCAAGCCTTAATCGGTCCGTGTGGGTGTGATGGTGCTGTGACCTGGTGTGATGGCATGTTCCCGGTTTGTGATGTGGGGGTGCCGGCGACGTGTTGTCGGGGGAGTGCCGGCGCCGGGGGGTGTGGGGTGTCGGCGGGCACGCGGGTGTCTGTTTAGGCCGGTTTTGAGGCGGTTTTGAAAGCTGTTGATTTGCAACATATTTGAGTAATCATTTGGAGAACAAATCTTTACAAGTGATGTGCACAAAGTTCAGCTTGTAAGGTTCGTAATCTGTTGTAGATCAACAGTTTTGGGATTTTAAAGATTTTCGACTGTTTTGGGTTGTTCGTGGGGGGGTGGTAGGCTGTGGGTATGACATTGAGTGGCGCGGGAAGGCGAGTGGGCGGCGGGTCGGGCGTACCCTCCCGCCTCCCCAGCCTCGTTGGGGTGTGGGGAACCGGATCGAACTGGACGAGCAAAAACGCAGGTGAGAACCTAATCTCGGAAACTCAGAGGAGCGAAGCGACTCGATCGACGGCAACGGGAATGGACC
>NZ_JBFUHV010000219.1:0-11978 GCF_056402215.1 Rhodococcus sp. P4_B6
GTGTTGTTCCAGATGACAGGGGAGCAGCGTTGGTTGGCCGAGCCCTACCTGCCGACCCCTGTACGGGGGCTCAGCGACAATGACACAGCCGGGCTCGAACAGTCGCTCCAGGACGAGATTCGACGCGCCGCCGCAGAGGCGATCCTGAATTGGGGCAGGAGCGGTTCCCTCGCGGTTGCGCAACTGTCACCCGACCAGCTGATCGAGATGTTGCGCGTGTCGGTCGGCGAGCACGTGCCCGACCAGTACGCCGACATGGCCACCCACGAATTGCAGGTCGGGGCGGGCGGGACGAGCGCGGCTCCCCCGATGGTCCCGCCCCCGGGCTTCGATGCCGTCGTCATCGGCGCCGGCGCGTCGGGCCTCTGTGCCGCATACCGGCTGGGCGAGTTGGGCATTTCCTACACCGTGCTCGAGCGGAACGACGAAGTCGGCGGAACATGGCTGGAGAACCGCTACCCGGGATGCGGTGTCGACACAYCGAGTCACCTGTACTCGTTCTCGTTCGCGCGACACGACTGGTCCCGATGGTTCGCCTCACGGGATGAGTTGCACGGCTACTTCCAACAGATTGCCGACCGGTTCGGAATTCGCYCGAACATCAGGTTCGGCATCGAGGTCGAGGGTGCCACCTGGGATGACGACACCCGGCGGTGGACGCTGGATCTGATCGACCAGGACGGTCACCGATCGACCACCACTGCTGCGATCGTGATCAGCGCAGTCGGCGCCTTCAACAAGCCGAAGATCCCCGCGATCCCGGGCACCGATTCGTTCACCGGGCCCGTGGTCCACACAGCGCGGTGGCCCGAGGACCTGGACGTCGCAGGCCGGCGAGTAGGAGTGATCGGCAACGGGGCGAGCGCGATGCAGCTGGTTCCCGCGATCGCCGATGCCRCCGAGTCGGTCACGGTATTCCAGCGGTCGCCACAGTGGGCCGCCCCGTTCGAAAAATTCAAGGTCGACGTTCCAGAGCCGATCCGCTACCTCATGGCTGAGGTCCCGCTGTACCGGTCGTGGTATCGGCTCCGGCTGACCTGGATCTTCAACGACCGCGGCCACGACGGATTGCAGAGAGATGTTCAATGGCCGCACCAGCATCGGTCGATCAATGCGATGAACGACGGCCACCGGCGTTTCCTCACCCGATACCTGGTCAAGGAGCTCGACGGGAACTTGGAGATGCTCGGCGATGTCTTGCCGACCTATCCGCCCTTCGGGAAGCGAATGCTGCTCGACAACCGCTGGTTCGCCACGCTGGCCCGCGAAGACGTCCACTTGCAGACGACACCGATCGCCGAGATCCAGGATCAGTGCGTCCACACCACGGACGGTCTCACACATCCAGTCGACGTTCTGGTGTTCGCCACGGGATTCGACGTCGTCAGATTCCTCGCCCCCATGCGGATCACGGGCCGCAGCGGCCGCACACTCGAGGCGGCCTGGGACGGTGACGACGCGCGTGCCTATCTCGGCGTCGCGGTTCCGGATTTCCCCAACTTCTTTTGCCTGTACGGTCCCAACACCCAGTTCGGGCACGGAGGAAGCCTCATCTCCATGATGGAGCTCCAGATGAATTACATCGTCGATCTGATGAACCAGATGATCACCAAGGACCTGGACTCCGTGGAGTGCAGCCAGGACGTCTATGACGACTACAACCGCAAAGTGGACGACGCACACTCTCGGATGGTGTGGTCCCACCCCGGGATGGACGTCTACTACCGCAACTCCAAGGGGCGAGTCGTGGTCAACAACCCATTCAAGGTGGTCGACTTCTGGGACATGATCCGCCGAGCCGATCTGGGCGACTTCCGGACCACCGAACGTACCTCAGGAGACATGGAATGAAGATTGCAGGTTGCTCCGCAGTGATCAGCGGGGGAGCGTCGGGGCTCGGCGCGGCTGCCGCTCGCCGGTTGGCCCGAGCCGGCGCGAGCGTAGTGCTACTCGACCTCCCCCGGGCGGAGGAGGCAGGCGCGGCGCTCGCCGCAGAGTTGGGCGGCGGCGCCGTTTTCGTACCCGGGGATGTGACGAAGTGGGACGACGTGGGTGTTGCCGTGCAGACGGCACGGGAGCTTGCTCCGCTGCGGATCGCGGTGGCCGCCGCTGGAATTGCGACCAGCGGGAGTCTGGTGGGCCCGCGCAGCGACAGGGGAGAGCTGTTCGCGCAGACGGTGGCTGTGAATCTCGGCGGAACCTATGCCCTCATCGCGCACGCTGCTTCCGCGATGAGTGAGCAGGCGCAGACCGACGGAGAGAGAGGCGTGGTGGTCTGCACTGCTTCGATCGCCGCATATGAGGGGCAGGTCGGGCAGGTGGCCTACGCGGCCTCCAAGAGCGGAGTCGMAGGACTGACGCTGCCGGCAGCGAGGGAACTCGCCCGGCACCAGATCCGCGTCGTCACCATTGCCCCCGGTTTGTTCGAAACTCCGATGTTCGCGGGAGTCGCGGATGAGGTGCGCGCCTCGGTGGGGGCGCAGGTTCCGCACCCGAGTCGGCTCGGCAATCCCGATGAGTATGCAGGTCTCGTGCAGCACGTGATCGAGAATTCGATGCTCAATGGTGAGGTGATCCGGCTCGACGGCGCGATCAGGATGGGGCCGCGGTGAGCCTGCGTCGAGATTGACCCGAGGATCCATCCTTTCGAGATATCGAATTCAAATCCGTTATTATGTAGAATGTGGCTAATTGAGTGTTGGGAGTTCAAGTATGGGTCCGTTGGCGGGGATCAGTGTGGTCGAGTTTGCAGGCATCGGACCGACGCCCTTCGTCGCTCTCCTACTGAGTGACTTGGGAGCTGATGTCATCACCATCGACCGGGTACCTTCCGCGGATGGCGGTACACCAGACGACTTGGTCCGAATGACCACCGGGGGGCTCGGCCGGGGGCGCCGCTCGGTGGCAGTCGACCTCAAGTCCCCCGGTGGGATCGATACCGTGCTCGAACTGCTGAAGAACGCGGACGGACTGATCGAGGGATACCGGCCCGGAGTCATGGAACGCCTGGGCTTGGGGCCGGAGGTGTGCCTGGCTCGAAACCCGCGCCTGGTCTTCGGGAGAATGACCGGATGGGGCCAGGACGGCGACCTGGCCCAGCGTGCCGGCCACGACCTGAACTACATAGCGGTCGCCGGCGTGCTGCACCACATCGGCGGCCGAGATCAGGCGCCCACGGTGCCGTTGAACCTCATCGGCGACTTCGGCGGCGGAGGCCTGCTTCTCGCGTTCGGCATGGTCGCAGCGATGCTCGAAGCGAAGAACTCGGGTCGGGGCCAGGTGGTGGATGCGTCGATGGCCGAGGGCTCGGCACTGCTGATGACGATGATGTACGAGCTGTCCGGGCGTGGCATGTGGGACCACGACCGGGAGTCGAACATGAACGACGGCGGCGCCCACTTCTACAGCGTGTACGCCACCTCCGACGACAAGTATGTCGCGGTGGCCGCCATGGAACCGAAGTTCTACGCAAACCTCCTCTCGGCGCTCGGGCTCGATGACCGCGATCTGCCCGATCAGTGGGACCGTAGTCAATGGCCGGCGCTACGCGAAGTGTTCGCAGAAATCTTCCGAACGCGGACCCGCGACGCGTGGACGGCGCTGCTGGAGAACACCGACTCGTGCGTCACTCCGGTCCTGTCCATGCTGGAAGCGCCCAGTCATCGTCACAACGTATCGAGGAATGCGTTCATCAAGGTGGACGACATCACCCAGCCGGCCCCGGCTCCCCGATTCAGTCGCACGCCCACACAGGTGCGGCGCGGGGTGGCGGAACCGGGACAGCACTCGGTGGAGGTGCTCCGCGAAGCGGGTATGGATGAAGCAAGGATCGATGCGCTGCTCGCATCTGGCTCGATCGCTTCAACGGCTCAGGAGGTCAAGGCATGAACCCGGATCGATTCTTGAGGACATTCGATGTCCTCGATGCACTCGTCGACGCACCCGACGGGTTGCGGCTCACCGAGATCAGTCAGGCGGTCGGCGCGCCGGTCAGCAGCACTCACAACCTGCTGCAGACGATGCTCGCCGCCGAAATTATCGCGGCCACAGACGATCTCCGCTACACGGTCGGCCCGCGGGCTGTTCGAGTCGGGATCAAGATCATGAATTCGCTCGAAGTACGTACGCTCGGGCGGCGGCATCTCGAACATCTCGCCAAGACCCTCGGCAACGACGTGTACCTGGCGGTACGGGTCGGCGACCGGATCGTGTACGTGGATCGATTTCGCGGGACGCAGCCCGTGTCGGTCAACATCAGGATCGGCGATTCCCTGGCGCTGCATGCCACCGCGGTCGGAAAACTGTATGCCGCATATGAGGACGACTTGCGCGAACGGGTGCTTGCGCGTCCGCAACGCCGCTTGACGTCCACCACGATCACCGAACCGGAATTGCTGGAAGCCGAGTTCGATCGGATCCGGCAGAGTGGACTGTCCGTCAGCCGAGAGGAGGGCTATCCGGGAATCTTCGGAATCGCTGTTCCGGTTCGCGACGCCGCCGGGACGATGGTGGCTGCGATCCACGTTTCCGCGCTCAGTGCAGGCCTCGACACCGCCCGGGAAGACGAGCTGATCGAGCAGAGCCAGCGGACCGCTGCGGACATCCAAGACGATCTCGGCGTCAACGACCTCGCCAAACTGGTTTCGCCTGGCACCGCCGCCCCCGGTAGCGGGGCGGCCGGCGAAACTGCCACGAAGTCTGCTGCAAGAGCGGCGCGGCGCTGAAACATGAGGGCACCCAGCGACACCGACATCCCGGAGGCACACCGGATAGACCCGCAGATGCGCCGACAGCTCGCGACGCTGCGTGATTCTCTCGGACCACGCGGTTTCCTCAGCGTCGCCGACCTGAAAGAGAGGCGTCGACTGTACGACCGGCTGGGCATGAGCGTCACGGCCCCTGGCGAGCAGCCTGCAGTCGTCCGTAGCGACATCGTTCTGGAGGCGGGTTCGACAGTTCGGGCGCGGATCTACCAACCTGCCGAAGACCGCTGCGAGGGCGGACTGCTCTACATCCATGGCGGAGGAATGGTCATGGGCAGCATCGAGGCCGAGGACGCATATGCGGCGCAACTCGCTGCGGGCACTGGGGCCACCACGGTCTCGATCGACTACCGGTTGGCCCCGGAGCACCCCTACCCGGCTGCAATCGACGATTGCACGGCAGCACTGACCTGGATGATGGATTCGGGTCACACACTGGGGATCGACCCGGACAGAGTTGCCGTCTACGGCGTCAGCGGAGGAGGAGGGCTCGCAGCGGCGCTCGCCCTGCGTTGGCGCCACCGCAGAGACCCCCGCATCGCGCTCCTCGCATTGGCGGCGCCCATGCTCGACGACCGCACCGGCGTGCAAGGCGCTCAGCCGGCGCTCGGCGTCTGGGACAGCGAGCACAATATCGAAGCGTGGCGTCACATCCTCGGTGACAGGGCAGGAGGAACCGAGGTCCCCGCCGACGCCGCCGCGGCCCGCGCGACGGATCTGACAGGCATGCCGCCGACCTTCCTCGACGTCGGCTCGCTCGATCTATTCCTCTCCGAAAACCTGCGTTTCGCACAGGCATTGGCAACAGCAGGGGTATCCCTGGAGCTGCACGTCCACCCCGGCGCGTACCACGGATTCGACCAGCTGGCTCCCGGGGCGGAGCGCACCCGTCAGGCATGGGCGCAACGCATCGAGGCGCTGCGCTGCGCCCTTCGGGGCGATCCGGCCTCGCCCTGACATCGCCCCGGGTCCGCATCAGACCCTCGCGACCTCGAGGGTGACGGCGAGGCCGAATCCGCCGCCGTCCGTGGAGCCGATCCCTGCGGGCGCCGACGGCCGAGTCGGCGACGTTGGCCCCGGCCTGACGGCCGACGAGCTGGAGTGCGGAGTTGCTCGGGGTTGGTGCCGTCGCCGGACCCGCCCAACTCGATGGGGATCGCGAGGTCCCGTTCTCAGAACACCAGCAGCACTGGGTACTTCGGGTAGGTTATTCCCAACAAGTCGAGCATCGACCGGCTCATGACTCCGATCAGTCAGTGGGCACGTCGTCGGGGTCGAGCTCGACCTCGATCAGGAGCGGTCGTGTGCGATTGACGATAGCTTTCTCCACCGTTGTGAGATCGTCGGGAACTCGCATGGTGACTCCCTCGCCCCCGAGGGCAGTTGCAAGCGCCGAAAGATCCGGCCACCGGAACAGTGTCCGGGCAGGGTCCATGTCCCGGTTGCGGAACTGAATGTGCTCGGCGCCATAGGACGAGTCGTTCAGGACCATGACAATCAAGTCGATCCCGTTTTGCACGGCGCTGACGAATTCAGTGATTCCACCGAGCATGAAGCCGCCGTCTCCACAGACCAGGAATACGGGCCTGCCCTGCGCGGCGAGCGCGGCTCCGATCGCGTTCCCCATGCCCAGGCCGATCGCGCCGAAGTTGCAGGTATGCACGAGTGAATAGGGGTCAGGAACGTGCAGGAGCTTATATCCTGCAAACATGAAGCGACCGGCATCGACTACGACCACTCGGTCCTCTGGAATCAATCGGTCGATTGCTCGCACGCTCACGGAATGGGATACTGCCCACGAGAGAAGTGGGAGACGGTGGGATCTCGTAGTCCTCGCTATCAACTGACTTCTCGATCCAGTCATTCCGAAACCGGCGGGCAGGGACTTCTGCCTCGTCGAGATACCCGAGGATCGCGTCCGCGATCGTCGCAGCGTCGCCCAGCACAGCAGCATCGACATCGATGTGTCGCCTGATCGCCTGTGGATCGGTATCGCACTGCACGACTCGCTTGCCGTCCAGGAGGGCCCCTGAATCCGTGGTCCAGGAATTCAGGCTCGCGCCGAACGCGATGACGCAATCGCTCTTGCCGATCTGGTCCAGAGCGACGGAGGTGGAGAGTGTGCCGAATACTCCCAGCGCCCCTGGGTCCGCCGCGAACAGCGACTTTCCCCGCAACGTGGTTGCGACCGGCGCACCGAGACGCTCGGCGAGCCGGCAGATGGCTGCCCGAGCGCTCGGCGTCGCCGCCCCGCGGCCGGCCAGGACGATCGGTCGCTCGGCGGCAGCAACAATGCCGACCGCTCGGTCCATCGCGTCAGGGTCCAGTGTGGTGATCCGGTCCGCAGTCGGCAGAGGGTCATGTTGGTACTCAACCTCTTTCCACATGTAGTCCACCGGCACGTTGAGTACGATCGGTCTGCGTTCTGCGGTCGCCCGCCACAGGGCCTTGCGCAAATCCTGAACAGCGGTCTCGGGGCGCCGTACCTGTTCGAAACCGGCCCCTGTCGGAAGAACCAGGTCTCTTTGTGCGATGTCCTGCAGGGTGTTTCGGTCACCCTCGGCGGTGTCGCCGCAGATCAACACTATCGGCATCCGGCTCCGCACGCTGTCGATCACAGGCGGAAGGGCGTTGGCCAATCCTGGACCGTGGGTGACGGTCGCCACGCCGACCTCTCCTGAAACGCTGGCGTAGCCATTGGCCATCAACACGGCGCCGGCCTCGTGCGCCGATGCGATGTATGTGGCTCCAGGGATCGAGGCGTAGTGGTTCGCCAGGTAGAGGTTGCCGTCGCCCATCAGGCCGAACATTGTCTCGACCCCATGGTCGATCAGCCCTTGGGCGAGAGCCTTGTAGACCTGCATCGGTTGACCCTTTCGTTCAGAACGTCTCGAGACCACGTTGTGCCGATCAGTCGGCGGATTCCCAACGGCGCCGCGGTCATTGCACGTGGTAATTGAACATCCGCGCGCCTTCTGACGCCGGCTCTTGTGAGATGGTGTCGGCAAGTACTTTGTATTCGGGAATTCGGCCACGGTCCACTGTCGACCGGTCGCGGCAAACCAATTCGATGAGGTTGTCCGCCGGATCTCGGACATACATCTGGACCCCGCCATCCGGAAGCTCATATATGGTGCTGAGAAATCCCTTTTCTTTGATCCCCAGGTTCGTCGCGTGGTCGTACAGGCCCATGAAATCGCTGACCTCCAACGCAAAGTGATGAATCTGCCTTACGTCCGTCGTCGCCCCGTACTCGTATACGTGCAGTGTCCTGTCACCGATCGAGAACCACGCGGTCGGAACTGCGAAGGTCGGGGACGGGACCTGCTCGAGATGCAGAAAGTTTTCATAGAAGCGCACCGACTCACCCAGTTCACGAGCTGGCACGCTCACGTGATTGACGGCTACGACGGGGTGGCTCATCTCGTTCCTTTGTTTCTCGGTGACACCAGGGGGAATTCGTATCGGTTGAGGCACAACCGATCAGACAGGTTGCGGGATCTGAGCCGATACCGCGGCCTTCTCTTTCGCCTTCGCGAGGTCTTCACGAACGGCGAGACCGTACTCACGTGGGTCCAACTCGAGTCCGTACCGCCGCCCCGACGGATACAGCCGAGCCATCTGCTCGTGTTCTGCAGCGATCGCCACCCGCATCGCGGCCTCGTCGGGAAGGTCGACGTCTCCGGCGATGACAGCGGCGAGCCAACGGCTCTGGATGTCGATCATCCGGATATTGGCGCCGCCGCTGACGTCGAATAGTCCAACGAAGTAGAGGCCGGGCCAATTTGGCGACACGGCCCTTCGATACAGGTCGATGCGTCCACCGTTGATCGGCGACACCTCGCTACTGAGGAACGGGATGTCGAACTGGTAGCCGGTCGCGGCGATCACGGCGTCGAAATCCTCTTCCGTTCCGTCGTCGAATCGAACGGTAGTGCCTTCGGCGCTGTGTGTTCCGGGACGGACCGCGATTCGGTTCCACGCGATATGGGACATCACGGTCGGGTGACTGGCCGGGTGCGTCCGTGTTTTCGGTGTCGTGAAGCCCCATTGCTCCATCCGTCCGTGCGCGACCAGCGTGACCAGTTCTCGGACCCGGCGCGCCAGCGGCCAAGGTAGCCAGGGGCGCTCCACCTTCGCCAGAAAGCGTGACAACGGAGCACCGAACATCATTCGAGGCATGATCAGAACGGGAGAGCGGGCAGCCAGCACCGTTCGGTCCGTCACAATGCAGACATCCGCAGCGATGTCCAGGCCGCTGTTTCCGGTCCCGATCACGAGGACCTTCTTTCCGGCGAAGCGATCCGGCGCCCGGTAGTCCCGTGAATGCAGGTATTCACCCGTGAAGTCGGCTGCGAACGGGGGGTGGCTCGGGATCGACTGGTGTCCGTTCGCTACCACCACACGGTCGAATTCGGGTTCCGTGCCATCGTTCAGCTTCAGCTTCCAGCGCGGGCAGGCGGGTGCTTCTGCTACCGGCTCGACGCTGTCGACCGTGGTGTTGACAACGATGTGCGCCCGCAAACCGAAGTGGTCGGCGTAGGCGTCGAAGTAAGCCCGCATCTCATAGTGAGTGGGGAACAGGGATGCCTCCGCGGGTATCGGAAAGTCGCGGTAACCGGTGTCCTTCGCTTCGGAGTTGATCCGCAGCGACTGATATGCCGCGCCGATCCCGTTGTCGTTGTCGTATACCCACAGCCCACCGACCTCGGACCCCTTCTCGTAGACGGTGACGTCGAAGCCCCGTCCGATGAGGTGTTTGGCTGCACTCAGCCCGGCGGGCCCTGCGCCGATCACGGCAATTCGCTGGACCTTCAAGATTTCCTACTTTCGAAATGTGTTTCCAGTTTTGGTAATCGTGATGGTATCGCTCGTCCACTCACCTGACAAGAGAGGGGGACGCACGGTGTGGGCGATCGGTCACGGTCGCCGTGGTGGCTGGTCGGTGCGATCAGTGGCGGCGGTATGCAACGCCGGCATGGTCATGAGTGGTGAGTTCGCATCTCGGGGCCGGGGTTCTGCTGGTGTCGCTGTTCCACGAGCCACGTGGCGATCTGCGTTCGCGAGGTGTAGCCGAGTTTGGAGAGGATCCGTTCGACGTGCCCCTGTGCAGTCCGCTGCGAGATGACCAGCTTTGCGGCGATCGCCCTGTTGGTCAGTCCCTCGGCGACGAGCTCGGCGACTTGTCGTTCACGTCGGCTCAGGGTGCCGACTTCGGGCGTCCTCGTCGCAGGCACGGGCTGTATATCGAAGGCGTATTCGACCGCGTCGTCGACGCTGAACGCGCTGCCGTGCTGGTACTTCTCCTCGAACTGTCGGTCACCGAGCACACGGCGTGCCTGCTGTTCGCAGTCGCTGTGGTAACTCAGACCGGTGAGATAGTTGGCCATGGTTCCGCCGACGTCCCGCCAGATTGCGGCGGCGGCTCCGAGAAGGACTGCGGCGCAGCCGGGATCGTGGTCGGTCTCGATCCATGCGAGCGCTTCCAGGCTGCAGCCGATGCCGAACGAGTCGTCGGCACGAGTCGACAGTCGGATTCCCTCCTCGATGACCGCTCGCGCCCGGGTGCGATCACCATCGCACCACCACGCCCAGGCCCCCATCATCGCGGACCGCCCGCAGTACACGAAGTCGCCGAGTGTCCCGGCGAGGGCAAGCATCTCCGCGTGGCAGACGCGCGCCTTGGACGCGTCGCCGAGCGACACGTAGGAGAGCCCTTTGCCCAACAGGCTCACTACGTGTAAGAAGTCGGCACCCTCGGTTTCTTGCGCGGCACCGATCGCCTCATCGAAATACATTACGGCGGAAACGGAGTCGCGGTTGTAGAGAGCGAGGAATCCTCGGACGAATCCCCGCAGCGCACGCATCCAGGTGGCGCCCGGTCGATCCTCGAGGGAATCGGCGCGGGCCAGCAGACCAACACCTTCAGTCACGTCTCCCTGCACTCCCGCGAAGAGGCTGACCAGGTACAGGGCTGTGGCCGGATCCGCACCGGATTCGCCGACGTGGGCGGCGAGGACCCGGTCGAGCCAGAGCCGGCCCTCCCGGACGTATCCGCGGGAGAGCCAGAACGGAGACAACCCGACCGCCATGCGCAGTCCGGCATCGGCCTCGTCTGGTTCGGAGAGCGCAAAATGCAGGGCAGCACGAAGATTCGGCTGTTCCCTATCGAGGAGATCGAGCCAATGCAGCTGACGAGGACTGATGATGTCGGCCGCGGCACGCGTGATCAGCTCCTGGTAAAAGTCCTGAAAGCGTCTGCGCAGGTTGGGGTATTCGTCCGTGGGCTGCAGTTTTTCCTGGGCGTACTCTTTCAAGATATCCAGCATCCGGTACCGGACCACGTCGCCGGCCTCTTCCCTGATCAAAATCGATTTGTCGACCAGTGCCGACACGACGTCGAGGAGATCCCCGCCCCGATCATCGTCGCCGCAGATGGCTTCGGCGGCGTCGAGTTCGAAGCTGCAGGCGAACACCGTCAACCGCGCCCACAGACGCTGCTCTTGCGGGGTGCACAGCTCGTAGCTCCAGTCGATGGACCACCGCAACGTCTTCTGCCGGTCGGGTGCGGCACGGCTGCCGCCGGTGAGCAGGCGGTATCGATCGGTCAAGCGGTCGAGGATCTGGTGCACGGACATGACTTGCAGCCGAGCTGCGGCCAATTCGATCGGCAATGGCAATCCGTCCAGGCGAGCGCAGATCTGCGCCACCGCCACCTGATTGTCCTCCGTGAGTTCGAACGTGGGAACGGCGGCGACGGCTCGTTGCAGAAACAACGCGACCGACTCGTAGCCGGGCAACCCGCGAAGCGACGGCGCATGGTCTGGGTTGGGGGTCTGCATCGGCGGAACCCGGGTCACCGCCTCCCCCCTGACCCTCAGCGGCTCCCGGCTCGTCGCCAGGATGCGCACCCCTGGGCAGGTCCGCAACACGGTGGCCGCCAGTGCCGCCACCGACTCGACCAGGTGCTCACAGTTGTCGAGCACCAGCAACACATCCTTGTCGGCGAGGTGGTCGGTCAGCAGGACCAACGGTGCGTCCACCGTGTGATTCCTCAGTCCGAGGACATCCGATACGACACCGGTCACCAACTCCGGATCGGAGAGCTCACTGAGCTCGATCAGCCACACCCCGTCGGTGAACGCTCGCTGCGAGTCGGTGGCGACTCGCAGCGCGAGCCGGGTCTTCCCGACGCCCCCGATCCCGGTCAATGTC
>NZ_JBFUHV010000220.1:0-11958 GCF_056402215.1 Rhodococcus sp. P4_B6
CTCCTCCCCTGACCGCGCCGCCGGGCCCCGTCGCACCGCCGACGGTGCACCTTCCGCCCGCCGCGCCGCTGTCGCCGCCCAGCCCGCTGCCTGCGCAGCCCGGAATCCAGCACACGAGGGTCGTCACCACCCAGACTCCGCGGCCGCCGATGGACGAACCGCCGTTCGCGGTGGACGACGAAACCGACGACGGCTACCACTACCCCGACTTCGCCGCCGAACGGCAGCGGTCCCGCCGGACCACGATCGTGTGGCTGCTCGTGATCCTGATGCTCGCCCTGGCGGTGGGTTTCGGTGGCTGGTGGATGGGTTCGGGCCGGTTCACCGCGGTCCCGACCACCGACGGTCTGTCGCGGGGTGCCGCGGTGACGGCGATCGAAGCGGCCGGTCTGTCGACGGAGATCCGCGGGCAGTATTCGGACACGGCGGCGCTCGACACGGTGCTGGGTACCGATCCGACGGGTGGGTCGCGGATCTCCCGGGACGGCACGGTGGCCCTGCTCGTCTCGCTGGGCAGGCCGACCGTCCCGCCGCTGCCCGCGGGCGGCGAACGCGCGGGGATCGAGCAGGAACTGCGGAACCGCACGTTCACCCCGGTCGACGGCGGTCAGGCGTTCAGCGCGAAGGTCCCGATCGGTGCGGTGGCCGCGCTCGACCCGGCACCGGGCACGGAACTCGCGACCGGTTCCACGGTCAAACTGATCGTCAGCAAAGGTGCACCGCCGGTGGACGTTCCCGACGTGAAGGGCATGTCGGAGGCCGAGGCACGCGCGTCGCTCGAGGCGGTGGGCATCGTCGTGCAGGACACCACGACCGACTTCGACCGGAACGTCGCCGCCGGGGACGCGATCGCCACCAGCCCGAAGGCGGGCACCACTGTCAATGCGGGCACCAGCGTGACGTTGAGTGTGTCGAACGCGGTGCGGTTGCCGTCCATGCTGGGGCGGACCGTCGGATCCGCCCGCGACGAACTGAGCCGTCTCGGACTCGACGTGAAGGTGCGTCAGGTGACCGACACCGACAGGTCACTGGTCATCGGCCAGAACCCGGGCAGCGGCGATCTGGTGAAACCGGGGAGCACGGTCACCCTGGTCTCACTGCCCTGACCCCGCGGGAGCAGGGCAGTGAGGGTCTCCGATGCGGGCGGTCAGCCGCGCAGCATCTCCGCGACGAGGAACGCCAGTTCCAGCGACTGCTGGGTGTTGAGGCGGGGGTCGCACGCCGTCTCGTAGCGACCGGACAGGTCGAGGTCGGAGATGTCCTGCGCGCCGCCGAGGCATTCGGTGACGTTCTCACCGGTGAGTTCGACGTGGATTCCACCGGGGTAGGTGCCGAGACCGTTGTGGACCTCGAAGAATCCCTGGACCTCGTCGACGATGCGGTCGAAGTGGCGGGTCTTGTAGCCGGTGGACGCCTCGTGCGTGTTGCCGTGCATCGGGTCGCACTGCCAGATCACCTGGTGACCGGTGGCCTGCACCTTCTCGATGATGGGCGGCAGCAGGTCGCGGACCTTGTTGTTGCCCATGCGCGAGATGAGGGTGAGCCGGCCCGGCTTGTTGGTGGGGTCGAGGCGTTCGACGTATTCGACCGCCATCTCCGGGGTGGTGCTCGGACCGATCTTCAGGCCGATCGGGTTCGACACGAGTTCAGCGAACGCGATGTGCGCTCCGTCGAGCTGACGGGTGCGGTCGCCGATCCACAGGAAGTGGGCGGACAGGTCGTACAGCTTGGCGTGGTCGTCGTCGTTGTCGAGGCGCAGCATCGCGCGCTCGTAGTCGAGGACGAGCGCCTCATGGCTGGCGAAGATCTGCGCGTGGTGCAGGCTGGGATCGGTGACACCGCAGGCGTTCATGAACTGCAGCCCGCGGTCGATCTCCGCGGCGAGTGCCTCGTAGCGGGCCCCGGCCGGCGACGAGGACACGAATTCGCGGTTCCAGTCGTGCACCTTGTGCAGGTCGGCCATGCCCGCGCCGGTGAGCGCGCGAACCAGGTTCATCGCGGCGCTGGCGTTCGCGTACGCCCGCACGAGCCGCGACGGGTCGTGGGCGCGCACGGCCTCGTCCGCGACGAGGGAGTTGATCATGTCGCCGCGGTACGACTGCAGACCCAGGGCGTCGACGTTCGACGACCGCGGCTTCGCGTACTGACCGGCGATGCGCGCGACCTTGACGACGGGCAGGCTCGCTCCGTACGTCAGGACGACGGCCATCTGCAGCAGGGTGCGGATGTTGCCCTTGATGTGCGGCTCGGTGTTGTCCGCGAACGTCTCGGCGCAGTCACCGCCCTGAAGGAGGAACGCCTCGCCGCGCGCGACCTGGGCCAGCTTCTCCTGCAGGGCCACGACCTCGCTGGCCACCGTGATCGGGGGCACGCTCTCGAGGACGGTCCGCATCGCGGCGGCCTGACCTTCGGGCCATTGCGGCTGCTGGGCAGCGGGCTTGGCCAGCGCTGCGTCGAGGCGCTCACGCATCTCGGTGGGCAGCGGCGGGAGTTCGGGCAAGCGGTCGATCGGCACGTCGACAGTCCAGTTCACCCATACAGGATATTCGCTCGACCGGAGCGATGGCGAGTCAGGTCACCGGAGTGACCGTGCCGCCTGAACTGCCTCGAACTTCGCCAGGTTGTGCCGGGCGTCGGCGAGTGCGTCGTGAGCGTCGCCCGGTGCAGGTGGGAGCGCCGGGCTGCCGTGCTCCTCCCAGTACTGCCGGAGTTCGCGGGTGTACCGGGGCAGCGTCTGGGGCAGCTCCGTCATGTCACCCCACAGCTGGCAGAGCGCGACGTGGTCGTAGGCGGCCACCCACGCCCACAGTTCGGGGACGATGCCGGGCCGGGGAATCAGGAACGCGTAGAGGTCGTCGCGAATGCGGGCGCGGCTCTTCCAGAGGGGCGACGACGGCTGCGGCAGCTTGGGCAGCACGTTCCTGCGCACCCACTTGCCCGCACGGTCGGGATCGAACTCGGTGGACACCGCGTAGAATTCACGTCCGTCCTCTGCGACCACCCCGATCGACACCAGGTCGATCGTGCGACCATCCTCGATGAACTCGCAGTCGTAGAAGTAACGCACGCCCGCAAACTATGCCTCACCCGTCGGCGTCATCCGGATCCACCCCTACCTCGTGAAGGAGGCCTCGGTGAGAGCACGCTCCGACGGTCGACAGTCCGCCGCCCCTGTCGCGGACCCGCTCGACCGGCCGCGGGTGCCCGTGCACCTCCGGGCCGGCGGTCTCGTGATCCGCGTCCTCGTGCTCGCCGGGCTCGCCGTCGGATTCGCCTACAACCTGCTCGGACTGCCCGGTCTGCGGGACTTCGGCTTCTACTACCGGCTCGATCTCGACGTCTACCGCCTGGGCGGTTCGGTGTTCCTGCACGGCCCGACGCTGTACGGGTCGATGCCTGCCACCCAGATGGGCAACTTCCTGCCGTTCACGTACCCGCCGCTGGCCGCGGTCGTGTTCAGTCCGTTGTCGACGGTGTCGCTGGCGACGGCCGGGACCGTGGTGACGGTGTTGTCGCTGATCGCCCTGTTCGGCGTCCTCGTCGTCACACTCGACTCGCTGGGCATCGCACCTCGCCGCACTCTGGTGTGGACGGCGCTCGGCGCGCTCGCGGTGGCGATGGCCCTCGAACCCGTCTCGTCGACCCTGGACTACGGGCAGATCAACATTCTGCTGATGCTGCTGGTCGCGGCGGACTGCCTGCCGAAGAAGACGCCGTGGCCCCGCGGACTGCTGATCGGCCTCGCCGCGGCGGTGAAGCTGACACCGGCCGTGTTCATCCTGTATTTCCTGGTGCGCAAAGACTTTCGCTCCGCGGTCGTCACCGCGGTCAGTTTCCTTGCGTTCAGCGCGGTGGGCGCGATCGCGACGTGGAACGATTCCGTCACCTATTGGACGCAGACGCTCTTCGATTCCGATCGGATCGGCACACCGGCGTATCCCGCGAACCAGAGCATCACCGGCGTGCTGGCCCGGCTCGGTCTGAGCGACGGGATGCGCACCCCGATCTGGCTGCTGCTGAGCGTCGCGGTTCTCGCGCTGGTGATCGTCGCGATGGTGCGGGCGCTGCGGGCCGGTGAGACGGCGCTCGCGCTGGGACTCAACGCCGTCCTCGGGTTGCTCGTCTCCCCCGTGTCCTGGTCGCATCACTGGGTGTGGTCGGTGCCGGTCGTCCTCGTGCTCGGCGTCCTCGCCTACCGACGAAAGAGTGTCGCCCTGGCGGTCACGTCCGTGGTCGGCATCGTCGTCGTCAAGCTCGCCGCGCACTGGAAGCTCGGAGTGGGACGCTGGAGCGGAACCCACTGGAATCTGTGGGATCAGTTCCTGGCGTCGTCGTACGTGTGGTGGGGGCTCGCCGTGGTGCTGGTCGCGAGCGTCGCGTTCCGCACCCGGCCCACGCAGCCCGACGAGGACGATCGGTCGGAGAACTCCGACGATCTGACCGTCCCCGTCGGCTGAGAGGTCGCGGCGGTCAGCTCGCCCGGGTGTCCGGCAGTCGCGTGACGGTGCTCGCATCGTTCGCCGGTGCCACGCCGGCCACCGGAGCCGGTGCGGAACCGTCCGCGGCGGGGGCCTTCTTCTTCAGCGTGGCCGCGTAGATGTCGACGTATTCCTGACCCGACAGCTTCATCAGCTTGTACATGACCTCATCGGTGACGGCCCGCTCGACGAACCGGTTGCCACCCATCCCCTCGAAACGCGAGAAGTCGATGGGCTCGCCGACGCGGATGGTGACCTTTGCGGGACGCCACACGCGGGAGCCGATCGGGTTGACCTTCTCCGTTCCGATCATCGCGACCGGGATGACCTTCACACCGGACTCGAGCGCCATGCGCGCCAGACCCGTCTTGCCCTTGTACAGCCGGCCGTCGGGCGACCGGGTGCCCTCGGGGTAGATGCCGAGCAGCTTGCCCTGCGAGAGGACGCGCAAGCCGGCGTTCAAAGCGTCCTGCGCGGCGTCGGCGCCCGTCCGGTCGATCGGCACCTGGCCGACCACCGAGAAGAACCAGCGCTGGAACGCGCCCTTGAGTCCCGTCCCGGTGAAATACTCGCTCTTGGCGAGAAAAGTGATCCTCCGCGGCACTCGCAGCGGCAGGAAGAACGAATCCAGCACGGCCTGATGGTTACTCGCCAGAATGGCACCGCCCTCCGCCGGAATGTTCTCCGTACCCTCCACGGTCGGTCTGCCCAACCCCCAGAGAACCGGCCCCAAAAACACGTACTTGAAGAGCCAGTACCACATGGCGTCCCTCCCGTTCACAACCCAAGCTTCGTTCGGCTCGACTCTACTTCGGGTGGGTGAGGGTCGCTACACACGGCCGGGAGGCCCGCACAACATCACACTCTGCGGGTTTACAGCGATCGGCCGGGCGTCAACCCACCCGATCGGGCAGGACCGCCCGCGCGAGTTCCGCCGCCCCGATCATGCCCGCCGCCTCCCCCAGCTGGGTCGGCCGGATCCGGGCCAGCGGCCGGTGCCCGGCGCCCGTCGTCAGCGCCGCATAGTGCTCGCGGGCCTCGTCGATGAACAGCGCCGACGAACTCGCGACTCCGCCGGCGATCACGACGAGATCCGGGTCGTACACGTCACCGATGAGAGCCAGGCCGACCCCGAGCCACCGGGCGAAGTCCCGCATCGTCTCCAGCGCGAGCGGATCGCCGTCCTGTGCGGCGCCGGCGATCCTCCTGCCCGTGAGCACCCCGGGATCGACCGCCACCTCCCGCGCGAGGACGGTCGACGTCGCCGGATCCGCGGCAAGAAGTTCGATCGCGGTGTCGACGAGGGCCGTCCCGCTGCAGTACCGCTCCCAGCAGCCGTGTTTGCCGCACGCACACGGGCGACCGCCTGGAACGACCTGGATGTGCCCGAGTTCGGGTGCGACGCCGTGGCTGCCGCGGTACAGCCTGCCATCGGCGAGGAGCGCCGCGCCGATGCCCGTGCCGATCGCGAGCATCACCACGTTCCGGCCGCCCGCCGCCGCACCGAACCGGTGCTCGGCCCACGCCGCCGCGTTCACGTCGTGCTCGAGGATCACCGGCAGACCGAGGCGCTGCCCCAGGTCCCGGCCGACGGGCGCCCCGACCCACGGCAGATGCGGCGCGAACCGCACCGTGGTGTGGTCGGGGGTGATGAACCCGGCGACCGCCAGCCCCACCGCGGCGACGTCGTGCCGCGCGGACAGTTCCCGCACCGCCCGGTCCAGGCCGTTCTCCAGGGCCTTCGCCGACGCCGGGGTCGGCGACTGGAGCGAGTCGAGCACCTCGCCGGCCGAGTCGACCACCGACGCACGGATGCTCGTTCCACCCACGTCGATGCCGATGGTCAGCGCCGAGCCGGGGGTGCGATCGCTGCCCGTGCCTGTGCTCATGAAGATGATTGTGCCCATGCCGGATCGCCGACGTGCACGAGTCCGCCGATCCGGCCGGTGGCGGGCACCGTCAGCGCTTGACGGTGACGGTGATCGGTTCGAACGCGGGGCCGCCGTCCGGATCGGGCATTCCGCCGCCGTCGCCCGGACCCGGTTCCGGCGCGCCGGGGCCCGAGGGGTCGTGATCGGTGTGCTCGTCGAGGATCTGCCGCAGCACGGCGATCAGCACGGACGCCTGACCGGCGAGCAGGGTCACGAGGTCGTGTTGCTCGCCGCGGATCAGGGCCGCGAGCGCGCACACCGGGCACCACGTGCATCCCGACCACTGACCGGTGCCGGCGGCCGTTCCCGCAGCGTCCGCCGCGGCGTGCGGCGCCGCCGCGCGCTGGAGGATCGGCTCGAGACGGTCCAGGGCGGTCTCGGCCAGCGCCCGCAGCTCCGCCAGCAGCTGCGCGTGGTCGTCGTTCATACCGGCCACACCTGTGGGTCGGGCGTGAAGCGCACGACCAGATCGCTTCCGTCGAGTTCTGCGCCCGCGACGACGCACCGGCGCAGGACCGAGGCGAGGCGCACCCGGCGGCGCACCCCTTCCGCTCCCACGACCAAGTCGTCCTCCACTCGACCCAACGTCAGGGTCGACGGGTTCACGAGCGGCAGATACATCCGCATCGTGTACACAGAATCCACACCGGCCCCCGATTCCAGCCCCACCCGCACCGCAGGCGGGTTCTTCCCCAACACCGCAACCGCGTCCGTGTCGTCGGCATACAACTCCCTGGCGATACCGCCGAGATCGGCCCACCCTACCGGCTCCGTCACCGACCGGGTGACCGAGAGGATCACCGTGGTGCCCGCGGAGGCGGTGAGCTCGTCGAGCACCCGCTGCTGCAGGGCACGCCGCCTGATCAACCATGCCACACCGGGATCGTCATGTCCTGCCGGCGAATCGAAGTGCGGCAGAAGATTGTTCACGAGGATCGCGTCGATGCGCAGACCGGACAGCGCGGCCACCGCGACGGTGCGCCGGGTCTCCGTCAGCACCACCCGCTCCGGTGTCGTCACCAGTCGCACAGTGGTTTTCGCGCGGTTCGCGAGCAACTCCCGGACCTCGCCGACCGCGGACACGACCTGTTCGATCAGCGACACCAGCATGACGAGGCGGGGGTCCGAACCCAGCAGCGCGGCGATCCGGCGGTGCTGCGGCCACACCCGTTCGAGGTAGTCCAGAGTCATCGCGGGCGCGGCGAGCGTCCGGAGGCAATCCGCGGTGGGCGGGCAGTCGACCACGACGGCGTCGTAGTCACCCTCGGTGGCGAACCGGACGATCTCGCCCAGCCCGAGCACGTCCTGCACGCCGGGAAGCCCGGTCAGCTCCTCCGGTTCGAGCGCGGACAACTGAGCGCCGTGGTCGTGCGTCCCTGCGGCCGCGAGAACCGCTGCCAGGCTGCGGAATCTGTTCTCGAGCAACGTGAGGGTGTCGAGTTCGAGGACGTCGAGGGTGTCGGTCACGGACACGACGTCGCGGGCGGTGGCGATCCCGACCACGTCGGCGAGGGAATGCGCCTGGTCGAGCGAGACGAGGAGCGTCCGGTTCCCGGACTCGGCCGCCGCCTGTGCCGTCGCGGCCGCGAGCGTCGTCTTACCGACGCCCCCCTTCCCCACGAAGAACTGGACCCGCGCAGGTCCGGCACGGCCCTCGCTGCTCAGCCTTCCACCCGCTTCTTGAGTTCCTTGAGCGCGGTGTCGGTGATCGCCTTCTCCGCCTTGCGCTTGAACAGGCCGATCATCGGAATGGTGAGGTCGACGGTGAGCTCGTACGTGACGGTGGTGCCGCCGTCCGGCTCGTCCTCGAGGACGTACGAACCGAACTGCGACTTCTGGATCTCACCGGACTCGAGTTCCCAGCTGACCGACTTGCCGTCGGGCGCCCAGTCGTAACGGAGGACGTACGTGTCCTTGACCATGCCCGCGTCGAGCACGAACCGCACCCGGTCGGCGCGGCCGTTCTTTCCGGGTTCCATGACCTCGACGGACTTCGCGGCTGCCACCCACGCGGGGTACGCGTCGAAGTCGGCGATCACATCCATCACCCGGGCGGGCGGCGCCTCGATACTGATCGACCTCTTGGTCCTCTCGGGCATGGAGTGAACGCTTCCTTTCGCCTGGCCGACCCGTCGTCGATCCGGGGCCACGCCGTTACCGGTTCCGTATGTCTGTGTGGTGCCCGACTATCACACACGATTCCGGCGCCCGGACACAATGCCGACCCCGCCGCGACAGCCGGAACGGGCTCAGGACGGCGGTTCTCCCGCTGCGCGACCGGCCTCGAGTTCCTTCTTCACCTCGAAAGACATCACCTTGCCCTCGACTCGCCTGCGACGGTTCAGGGCGGCCAGATCCGGGGCGGGCTCGCTGCGCGCCGGTTCGGCGTGGAGGAAGTAGTGCACGATCGCTCCGTCCAGCACCGGCTCGAGCCACACTTCCATCGTCCCGGTGAGAGGTCCGGCCACGGTCCAGCGGATGCCCTTCTCGGCGCGGTCCTCGCGGACGGCGAGGGTGAGGTCGGGCCACCACCGGCGCCAGCGGGCAGGCGGGGCGATCGCCGCCGCGACCTGCTGCGGTGGGGCTGCGATGAACGTCTGGTCTGCGACCTGAATGCTGCTCACGGCGACAAGCTTCACATATTGCCCTCGGCGCGGTTCCGCGGTGCCCCGCGAGCAGGCCTCTGACCACCCGTGTTCGGCCAGGAGGCGGAGCCTGCGGGGGAAGGTCTAAAGTTGGCGCAGACAATCCTACTCGCCAGTATTTTCAGTGTCGGAGGTTTTCGTGCCCGAGTTCAGCGCGCCACAGTCGTTCACGATCGCGGAGGACGCGTCCGCGGTCGACTCGGTGTTCGCCCATGCCGCGGCCGCCCCGACGCTGGTCGTGTACAAGCGCAAGATCGACGGACGGTGGACCGACGTCACGGCCGCCGAGTTCGCCGCGCAGGTCACCGCGGTCGCCAAGGGACTCATCGCCATCGGCGTCCAGCAGGGCGACCGGGTGGCCCTGATGTCGGCCACCCGGTACGAGTGGCCGCTGGTCGACTTCGCGATCTGGGCGGCAGGCGGTGTCACCGTCCCGATCTACGAGACGTCCTCCGCCGAGCAGGTCCGCTGGATTCTCGAGGACTCCGCCGCGATCGACCTCGTCGTCGAGAACGAGGCACACGCCGCCACGGTCAAGGCCGTGGCCGCCGAGGCCACCGCGCTCCGCGGCGTCTACCGGATCGAGGCGTCGGAAAGCGACCGCGGCGTCGTCGAGGAACTGACCGAACGCGGCGCCGACGTTCCCGACTCCGAGGTCCGGGCCCGCGTCGCCGCACTGAAGTCCAGTGATCCGGCCACCCTCATCTACACGTCCGGCACCACGGGCAGGCCCAAGGGCTGCCAGCTCACCCACGCCAACCTCATCGCCGAGTCGAAGGGCATCCTCGATTCCAGCCTCGGCACCCTGCTGAAGACGCCCGGTGTCAGCACCCTCATGTTCCTGCCGATGGCGCACGTCCTGGCGCGCGCGGTCAGCATCGCGTCGTTCGACGCCGGGGCCGCACTCGGGCACACCAGCGACATCCCGAACCTCGTCCCGACGTTCGGCGAGTTCCGTCCCGACTTCATCCTGTCCGTGCCGCGGGTGTTCGAGAAGGTGTACAACAGCGCCCGCGCCAAGGCCCACGGCGAGGGCAAGGGCAAGGGCAAGATCTTCGACGCCGCCGCCGAGACGGCCATCGCGTGGAGCGAGGCCCAGGACAACGGCGGCCCGGGATTGGTCCTCAAGGTCAAGCACACGCTGTTCGACAAGCTGGTGTTCTCGAAGCTGCGGGCCGCGCTCGGCGGCAGGTGCCAGCTGGCGATCTCCGGCGGCGCCCCGCTCGGTGCCCGCCTCGGCCACTTCTTCCGCGGCATCGGCATCACCATCTACGAGGGCTACGGCCTCACCGAGACGTCCGCGGCCTTCGCCGTGAACACGATCGGCGAGCAGAAGGTCGGGTCGGTCGGCAAGCCCCTCGCAGGCAATTCCGTTCGCATCGCCGACGACGGCGAGATCCTGCTGTCGGGGCCGGTCGTCTTCGGCGGCTACTGGCGCAACGAGAGCGCAACCGCCGACGCGATCGAGAACGGCTGGTTCCACACCGGCGACCTCGGATCGGTCGACGCGGACGGCTACATCACCATCACCGGACGCAAGAAGGAGATCATCGTCACAGCGGGCGGCAAGAACGTCTCCCCCGCCCAGCTCGAGGATCACCTGCGTGCCCACCCGCTGATCAGCCAGGCCATCGTCGTCGGCGACCAGCAGCCGTTCATCGGCGCGCTCATCACCATCGACGCCGATGCACTGCCGGCGTGGAACGAGCGCAACGGCAAGCCCGCGGGCACGACGGTCGCCGATCTGCTCGCCGATGCCGACCTCACGGCCGAGATCGACGAGGCCGTCGCGGAAGCGAACAAGCTCGTGTCGCACGCGGAGGCCATCAAGAAGTTCCGGGTCCTGCCCGTGGACTTCACGGAGGAGACCGGCGAGCTCACGCCGACGATGAAGCTCAAGCGCAACGTGGTGCACGACAGCTTCGCCGACGACATCGCCGCCCTCTACGCCAAATAGTGCCCTTCGGGCCCGTGAGTACTTGTTAACCGCCCGGGGGATGTTGCGGAATTGAGTGACGGTGGTGTGGCTGTGTTCGGCGCGTTGGGCGGGTGCCGGTGCGGGCGGGGGTGGCCCCGCCTGGTCAGGTGGTGGCCGGGAGGGTGTGTCCTGCGGTCAGGTGGGTGAGGATCTTGCCGATGTTGTGGACCGCGGCGTGGAAGGCCCATTCGCTGCGGGCCCGGTCGAGGCCGCGGCTGGTGAACCGGCGGAATCCGAGGTTGTGTTTGGCGTGCCCGAACACGGTTTCGGCGATGGGTGAGCGTTGGCGGTAGGTGGCGATGCCGGCCTCGGTGCGCAGTCGGTGGGTCATCGCTGCGATCGGATCGGCKTGTGGTGGTGGGGATCCGGTGACCGGGTTCTCGGCCGCCGCGGTTTCGAGGTCACGGGCTTTGCCGGTGGCGATCAACCGGTCCGGGCCCGGGGCGGTCAGATTCTCGCGGGAGCAGTAGCCGGCGTCGAAGAGCATCACCCCGATCAACTCCTCCGGAGCCGGRGCCGGAGCCGGGGCCGGAGCCGGAGCCGGAGCCGGRGCGGGGGCGGGGTTCGGGTTGGTGTGGCGGCGGGTGGTGTCGATCASYTGCGCGGCCTTACCGGCCTTGTCGACCATCTCGGGGAAGTAGTCGTAGTCGGCGGGGCCGGTCCCGACCCCGGTGGCCAGGATCACCCCGTCCACGCTGGTGAAGGCCTGGCAGTTGTAGCCCTGCAGCCAGCCGCCGCCGCGTAGCGGCTGCAGCCGCGAGTCGGGGTCGGTGGTGTTGCGGCGACGCTGCCCGGCGGTGGCATCGCGTGCGGCCTGCTTGCGCAGGGCGGTGTCGAGTTCGGTGCGCCGCCGCCGGACCAGGTGGTGCTCGTCGACCGGTTTCGGGACGAACCCGCCCCGGGCCCCGGACGCGGTGCGCTCCTCG
>NZ_JBFUHV010000221.1:0-11912 GCF_056402215.1 Rhodococcus sp. P4_B6
CCATGTCCACTATCGGCACGGGAGACCGGATACCGCATTGCCCGGTGTCGGAAACCATCACGACGAACACAGCCGAGGGCGAGCAAATGACTTCGCCGACCGGAGGATTCGAATTCGATCACCTGAGTCCGGGTTGGAATGACACGACCCTCTGGGACGCGTACGAGCGCTTGTTATCCGCCGGCGCTGCGACCTACTCGCCTCTCCACGGCGGATACTGGATCATCAGTCGCTATTCGGAGGTCAAGAAGGCGCTTCGTGACCACGAGACCTTCTCCTCTGCCTCTGGTCACCGGATCCCGATGGTGGACGGCATGTCGTCGATACCGATCGACTACGACCCCCCGGTGCACACCCACTATCGGTCGTTGCTGACGCGTGCGTTGACTCCCGACTCGATACGTGATTTGCAGCCGTGGCTCACCTCGATGATCTCCGAGGTCGTCGCCGCGTTCTACCAGTCAGGTGGAGGCGACGCCGTAGCTGAGGTCGCACTGTCGATTCCGCTGCGCGTGCTCACCAAGATTGTCGGTTTCTCCCCGGCAACCGTGGCGCGCTTTCGCGAACTGACCGAGGACATTTGGAAGGACGGGACGGCCGAGTCTCAGCTTCGAGGCCGCGCGGCGCTGGTCGATGCCCTCGACCGCGACATCGACGAGCACCGCGCCCGTCGGCCCGACGACTACCTGACCTGGCTCCTCGATGCTGAAGTCGACGGACGCCCGATCGACATCGGAGAAATACACTCGGTGCTTCTGACGCTGGCTGTCGCCGGCCACGAGACAACCTTGAATTCGGTGAGCACCCTGCTGTATCTGCTGGCATCGGATTTGCCCTTGCAGGAGCGGCTTCGCGCCGACCCCAGTGTCGCACCACGGTACGTCGAGGAGATGCTGCGGCTCCGTACACCTGCACAGATGTTCGCCCGCCGCACCACTCGCGCAGTCGATGTCGGCGATACCACCATCCCGGCAGGCTCGTGGGTACTGCTTCTCAATGCCGCAGCCAACCGCGACCCCCACCAGTTCGAGCACCCCACGGCGTTCGACATCGACCGTTCCGCACGAGGCCACTTGGCATTCGGGTGGGGCATTCATCAATGTGTCGGATCTGCACTTGCCCGATCCGAACTGCGCATCCTTCTCGAAACCCTCTGCCAGTATCCGCCGATCACGCTGGCGGCCGACCCCGCCTTCACGGCCATCGAGGCCGGGACACATTTCGGATTACGAAAACTCCCCCTGGCTTTCATCGACGCTGCACCCAGGAGCTGAAGCACTATGACACCGCACATCCACATCGACACCGCGGCCTGCAATGGCTACGGAAACTGCCTGGTCGCCGCGCCCGACGTCTTCGACCTCGACCCCGACACCAACATCGCCTTCACCCAGCCCGGCCACCCCACGGAGGCAGACCACGACAGCCTTCGTGAAGCCGAAGCCGACTGCCCCGTCCGGGCTATCCGAATCTCCGAGTCCTGACCATGAACGCCGGAGCCACCACCGTCATCGTCGGCGCCTCCGTCGCCGGAATCCGAGCGGCGGCGGCGCTACGACACAACGACCCGCACCGCCGCATCGTCCTCGTCGACGGTGAAGACGAAGATCCGTACGACAAGCCACCACTGTCGAAGGCGGTGCTGTCGAACACCGACCTCCCGTCGCCGACCCTGACCGACCACATCGGACACGGCATCGACTACCTCCGGGGAACACAGGCCGTCGCCGTGGATCCAGCGGCGTCGACACTCACCCTCGGCGACGGGAGCGTCATCGGCTACGACAGCGCCGTCCTCGCCACCGGCTCCGCACCCCGCCGCCTCCCCCAGCTCGCCGGGATACCGGGCGTGCACTATCTCCGAACCCTCGCCGAGGCGACTGCACTGCGCAACGACCTGCGTCGCCGCCCACGCGTCGTCGTCATCGGCGGCGGATTCATCGGTTCCGAAGTCGCCTCCAGTGCGCGCGAACTCGGACTCGACGTCACCATCATCGAGGCCGGACCACGGATCGCGGCCCGGGTGCTGCCGGAACCGGTCTCCCACGCGCTGGCGGCACTACACGCACAACATGGCGTGAGCGTGCGATGCGGAACCGCCGTGCACGGTGCGTCCTATGACGCAGATCGGCGAGCCGTCGAGTTGAACCTCGACGACGGGGACACCATCGTCGGCGACGTAGTGGTGGTGGGGATCGGGACCACGCCCTGCACCGACTGGGCGGCCGACTCCTCGCTCCCCATCCGGGACGGCTTCGTGTGCGGCCCCGACCTGCGGGTGAAGGGCACATCGAACCTCTACGCCATCGGTGACGTCGCCCGCTGGTTCAACCCCCGCTACGGCGAGGAGATGCGAGTGGAGCACTGGACCAACGCCCGCGAGCACGCCGGGATCGCCGCGCACAACATCGGGCATCCGCACTCACCACGCCACGCGGCGACGGTGCCGTTCGTCTGGTCCGATCAGCACGGCACCCGGATCCAGCACGTGGGCGACCCGAACCTGACCGCGGTGGACGTCGACGCAGTGCACCTTTCCCACTCCGCTCGGGTGTTCACCTATTCGCGTGACGGAATCACGGTGGGGGCCACCGCCTTCAATGCCCAAGGCGCCCTAGCGAAGATCCGCAAACAACTGGTCGACCAGCGTGCAGCCGTGATGCACGCCGACCACATCTACCACTGAACGAGGACGTGCCATGACCGCACCGCCCACCGATCGTCCTGACCCGAGCACGAGCACGCCGCTTCCCGGCAGCCCCGCCGAAACGCCCACCAGTGCACTGCGGCAACGGCGCAGCCTGATCGGTGTCACACTCGGCAACGGACTCGAAGTATTCGACTGGACCTGCTACGCCGTATTCGCACCCTTCTTCGCCAAGTCACTGTTCAACCCCCAGAACGCCACCTCCGCACTGCTGTCCACCCTGGTGGTCTTCGGCGTCGGATTCGCGATCCGTCCCTTCGGCGGACTCCTCTTCGGGTGGATGGCCGATCGATTCGGCCGCAAGCACTCACTGCTCGTAGCGATCGGGTGCGCGTCGACCGGGATGCTCCTCATCGGTCTCACACCGACCTACGCCTCCGTCGGTGTTCTCGCCGGCGCAGTCCTTCTCGTCGCATGACTGCTGCAAGGCCTCGCACACACCGGGGAAGTCGCCGCCGCCTACACCTACATCGCCGAAGAAGCACCTCCCGCCCGGCGAGGCCTGTGGTCCTCCTCGATCTATGTATCCGGATTCCTCGCGATCATGGCCGCCACCATCATGGGCGCCCTCCTGACCACCGCTCTCAGCGAGCACCAGATGGCCACCTGGGGTTGGCGCCTGCCATTTCTCCTCGGCGCCGCCCTCGGCCTGGTAACCCTCTACCTACGCCGCGGCATGGACGAAACCCACGCCTTCACATCCGCCACCGCGGCCCCCACCCGGAACGCCAGCCCGAAACGATCTGTCTTTGCGAATCTGTGGACCTACCGCGCCTCCGGGACCCGCGTGTTCCTGCTCATGGCATCGGTCACCGCCATGTTCTACGCCTGGGCAGTGAGCGGACCCACCTGGGCAATCTCCGTCGCCCACCTCGACCCCACGGCAGCGTTGTGGGCCGGCGTGATCGCGCTCGCCGTCAGCGCCTCGGTCCTACCGCTGCTCGGTTCCCTGTCGGACCGTATCGGTCGACGCCGAAGCTTCTACATCTACGGCCTCGGCGTCGCCGTCACCGCCTTCCCCCTCGACCACCTCGCCCGACAAGGCGCATGGCAATTCGGTCTGGCCATGACGATCGCGCTCGTACTGTTCGCCTTCGTCGCCTCGATCCTGCCGGCGGTCCTGTCCGAACTGTTCCCGACCGGCGTACGCGCCTCAGGCATCGCCATGCCCTATGCGCTCTCGGCCGTCGTGTTCGGCGGAACCGCCCCCTACCTGCAGCAGTGGACCGCGCAACACAACGTTTCGTACCTGTTCGTCGGCTACCTGGCATCGGCCGCTCTCCTCGGCGCCCTCGTCATGCGGTTCACCCCCGAGACCGCCGGCATATCCCTCGAACCCACCACACCCGACAGCACCGATCCGATCCAGGAGAAGAAATGAGCCCGCACGCCCACCTGCTCGACAGTCGCCAGGCACCCCCATACCGGCGGGAACAATGGTCCCCGCTGATGATCAGCGCCGCCGAGATCGAAACCGCCTTCACCGCACTCGAAGCCGGCGAACCCGATGACCGGGGCCGCCGCGAGATGCTGATCGTGCATCCGCAAGCGCCGAAAGGGGTCCGCGGCCTCGCCCCCGCCACACAGGTCAGCCTCGGTGTCCTCCTGCCCGGGGAATCCACCGTCCCCGTACGCGCCAACACCACCGGCCTGTCGATGTGTCTGGCCGGCAACGGCACGGTCAGCATCGGGGCCCGCACCATGCGCGTGGTCCAGCAAGACGTGTGGACCAAGCCGTCGATGAACCTCGAGGCGCTGGCCAACAACGGCACCACCGCCTTCAGGTATCTGCGCTACACCAACGCGGCACTGCTGGAAGCCATCTCTGCCTACTACGAAGACTTCGGCAGCACCGTCGAAACCCACGACCACGATGTCGTCTCGGCACCAGGACGCCGCGCGAAAGACCTCGCTCCCGCTATCGCGTTGGGCGATGACGGCAGCCAACTCCTGCCCTACGAACACATCATCGACCCCGACCCGATCACCGACTCCCCCCTCCTCTTCGCCTGGGCGAAGGTCAGCCAACACCTCAGCGGCGTCCTCGGCCTCAAAACCGGATACACGGGTCGGCCACTGCATTGCCTGTACAACCCCTCCACCGGACGCCTCAACGGCACCACACCCTCGTTCTTCGCCACCATCACCGCGATCGGTGGCGACTTCGCCGGCGGAACCCACCGGCACATGAGCTCCGCCATCAACTACCACTTCGCCGGCAACGGATACAGCATCGTCGAAGGCCAGCGCTTCGACTGGTCCGCAGGCGACCTGATGCTGTCCGCACCCGGATGGGCGGCGCACGCACACACCATCAGCGGTGAAGGAGCCCGCATCCTCACCGTTCAAGACCACCCCCTGCACACCTCCACGGGATCGCTCGTCTGGCAAGAAGACATCGACAACGGTGAAGTCTTGGCCCTCGGAACACAAACAGGCTTCGAGACCAACCTCGCCGAGTACGCCACACAGCAATAGACCGCCCACACGACGTGCTTCAGCCGTCAACACATCGGGCGCGCCCCATAGTCTGACGGATGCACCGAACCCGCTCCGTGCGAGCGGGTTCGGTGCCCGCGGAGCATCACCATAGAACACACGGTGTCCAAAACCGTTCCCGGGCAGAACACCGTACGCGTCTGCCCTTCACGGCCGTCAATCCCTAACACGGCTTTCACAGATTGAACATCCGCATGAGCAACGAAACCCCACGTGGTGGCAGCGCCGGTAGAGGTTCGAAAGCTGCCGCCCGCCCTTGCGACGATCAACTAATCCTCGAACTCGCCATCGAATGGCTACCGTTCGACGGACCATCGTCAGAAGACATCTGGGTGCAGTTCGGGATCGACCGAACACAATTCTGGGAGCGCATCTCGTGCCTGCTCGGTTACCGGCGATGGACATGGCTACTGGACGCGCCCACAGTTCGAGCTCTCTCCGAGCAGGCCACAACAATGTTGCGGGCACACCAGCACTCATCAGAAGGAAGGGTCAAGACGATGACCCCCGAGCACCAA
Source organism: Rhodococcus sp. P4_B6 (assembly GCF_056402215.1). Classification (NCBI taxonomy): domain Bacteria; kingdom Bacillati; phylum Actinomycetota; class Actinomycetes; order Mycobacteriales; family Nocardiaceae; genus Rhodococcus; species Rhodococcus sp. P4_B6. The sequence goes on from NZ_JBFUHV010000221.1 coordinate 5,725, forward strand.
CTATGGCGGGCTCATCGTCCGTGAAAGGACATCTCGTGAGCGGGCATTGGTCACGGCGAAGCACCGGCCCCGGAACCCCAGATGGGATTCGACACCGACCTCGCCGGATGGCACGGGCACCCGATAAACGTCGACACCGACAATTTCAAACCTATTGCCAGCACGCGATGTCGCCGGCGGTAGACCGAGTTGCGCACGCCTCAGTACAGGAGAAATACCATCCATGATCGACATCCCGACCATCACGGCCAACACCCGATTCACCGGAACCCTCTTCGAGCGCGACGATGAGGGCTACGAGAATGCTCGCGTCGGCCGAGTGTTACACAGTCGATATCCTGACCGCTTTCCCCCGGCCGTCCTGATGGCCGAAATCGAGAACGACATCGTTGAGGGCGTTCGGTTCGCCAGGGAACGCGGCTGGAAGGTCGGCATAAGGTCTGGCGGCCACAGCTTCCCGGTGTGGGGCGTGCGGGACGACGCCCTGCTGATCGACCTCGGCGGCTACAAGGAAATTTCTCTCGACGAGAACACCGGCATCGTCAGCGTGACCCCGTCCGTCCAGGGCGGCAGCGAGCTGGGCGTCTACCTCGAGCAGTTCGGGCGGTTCTTCCCCGGCGGGCCGTGCCCGACGGTCGGTATCGGCGGATTCCTGCTTCAAGGCGGCATGGGGTGGAATCATCGGGGCTGGGGCTGGGCGTCAGAGCAGGTTCTGGCGATCGATGTCGTGACGGCCGACGGCGACCTTGTTCGCGCCGATGCCGAACAAACTCGGACCTCTTCTGGGCGGCCCGCGGAGCGGGGCCCGGGTTCTGCGGGGTCATCACCCGGTTCCACCTCCAGACCCGACTGTTACCCAAGGCTCTTACCGGGACGATGCAGATTTATCCCGTGGAGCGGTATGCCGAGATTCTCGAGTGGCTCTCCGAAGCCCAGAAGGACATCGCGCCCAGCGTCCACCTGGTCGCGGTGTCGATGAATCCACAGTTCGAAATCCCCGGCCACGCGGGAGGCTACGTCTTCGCGGTGTGGGGACTCGCCTTCTGCGACACACGCGAAGAGGCCGAGCAGGCGCTGGCACCCCTGGCGACCGCACCATACTGCGAGCACGCGTTGATCATGAACAATGCTCAACCCACGACGATGAAGTCCGAGTACGAGTTCGTCGACATCACCCATCCCAAGGGCTTCCGCTACCGGGTCGAGTCGGCCTGGGTCGAAGGACCGTACGACGAGATCGCTGCGGCCGCACAGACGCTGGTCATGGACCGGCCCAGCAACGAGCCCGGGCATACCTTCTTCCAGTACACCCTTCCCCACGAAGGACCCGACCAGGCCATGTCGTTGATGACCGAAATGATGGTCGGGGTGTACATCATCTACAGCGACGCAGCGGATGACGAAAAATACCGGCAGTGGTCGCTCGGAGCGATGAAGCACTTGGAGCCCTACACGAAGGGTCAGTACTGGGGCGACTCCGACCAGCAACACCGCAGGGTGAAATGCCTGACCGATGACGCATGGAAGCGGCTGCAGGTGATCCGTGCCGACCGCGATCCGGAGGGCGTCTTCGTCGACTACCTGGCCGGTGCCGGGGGCTACCAGAACATCAACGAATGGGAAACGCCTGAGGGCGTGAATCTCGCCAACACCATGAGCCAATCCGTCTGAAAGGCACGTTGAAATGGATCTTCGCAACAAGACAGCAGTGGTCATCGGAGGCGGAGACGGTATCGGCAGAGCCGGTGTTCTCGCGCTCGCGCGCGCCGGTTGTGATGTCGTCGTCGCCGACATCGACGAGGCCGCAGCCAAGGCGGTTGCGTCCGAGGTCGAGGGTCTCGGGCGGCGCTCCCTCGCGGTCGCCTGCGACACCACCCGAACAGAGGATCTCGCAGACCTGCACCGTCAGATATCCGAGGTGATGGGCCAGACCGACATCGTCTGGAGCCATGCAGGCACCTCGGTAGCCGGCCCGCTGGAGCAGATCCCTCTCGAGCGGTGGGAGCATGTTCTCGATGTCAACGCTGTCGGCGTTGTCCGTGCCTTCCTCGAGTTCGGGCCCGAAATGGTGGCGCGAGGCCATGGCCACCTCATTGTCACCTCATCGAGCCTTGGGCTGTTTCCTGAGCAAGTGCCGTTAGGGGGTGCCTATACGTTGTCGAAGTCCGGTTTGATCGGTCTCGCCCGCACGCTGAACGCCTACCTCTCACCGCAAGGCGTGGGCGTCACCTTGCTCTGCCCGGACATCACCAACACGCGGCACACGCTCGAAGTTCCCCTGGTTGGCATACCGACCGAGATCTTCGAAGCCGGACTCGAGCTGGAGGCCCTTCAGAGCCCCGACGAGGTCGCGGACGCGTTGCTCGCCGGCTTGCGCGATGACACGTTCCTGGTCTCGCTCACCCCGGATGTCCGACAGAGGCTGCACGACGACATCGACCAGATGACGGGGCGCGGGCAGGTGCAAGACGGTGCAGTAATAGTCCAAAGCGGACGCCTCGTGATCGAGGAGGACCTCCATGACCGGGCCAGCGCCGCCATCGGGGAGCTAGTGGCGAAGTCGGTCCACGATGCGGGCAATATCTCGTTTGTTATCAGCGCTGACCTAGTGGCACGGGGGGTCTTCTACGTCTATGAGGAATGGGAGTCGCAGTCAGCGCTCGATCAGCACGCCGATTCGGAACATGGCCGGGCCTTCGTCGGGATGCTCCCCTCTCTAGGAATGCGGGAGTTGTCGCTGCGAGTCCACCGGGTCGAATCGAGCCAGGAAGTCACGATCCCGGTCTGACGCCATACCGCCGACCGGCATGCACACCGCCAGTGCATCTTCGCCTCAAACCGGGGTCGGTCGGCAACCCGGCGACCACACACACGAGTCCACGGGCCAGGATGCAAACACTGATTCCCCTCTCCCGGATCACGCTAGGGGTCCCGTAGTCGCTGCGCACTCCCCTCTCCGCATCTCCGCCGTTTCCTCGGCGTAGGGCCTGAGCCTGGTGGTCAGCTCAAGCGCCTATGTCCGCCCTGGCCGGCCGCGTAATCCGGCGATGTTCGATCCCAACTCACCATTCTCCTGCGGCCGGCGGTATCGAGCACACACTGCCAATCATGCCCGGCTCGCGAAACGACATTGGCTTGCAGTCGAATTCGTCGGCCAGAGCGTGGCATGCTGCTGGCCGCCGACATGTACCCCTGCAAACCTTCATGGCTGCGGACCATGCGTGCAGACACCGTGGCTCTGGCAGTCTGAAGTGGCCCCGGTCGGGCGGCTTGAGTTGGACCCAGTCGACCCTTATCCGGTGAGGGTGTGACGGCTCGAAGTGGCCCCACCGCGACACGCCCGGGGTGGCTGTTTTCGTCGGTGTGAATCCCGGTGACGGGTGTGGGCGCGATGATCGAGACCGACCACACCGCCGGCCGTGAGGGGTTCGGGTTGGAGTCTCGGGTGCAGCTTTTCGAGGACATCCGCCGCGATGCGCGGTGTGAGGGCTTGTCGATCCGCGCGCTGGCGGACCGCCATGGTGTGCATCGTCGGACGGTGCGCGCGGCCTTGGAGTCTCCGATTCCGCCTCCCCGCAAGAGGCCGGTGCGGATCGCGGCGAAGCTCGAACGGTTCAAGACGTTGATCGATGACATGCTGGTCACGGACCTGACCGCGCCGCGGAAGCAGAGGCACACGACCAAACGGATCTGGACAAGGCTGGTCGACGAGCACGGCTGCGAGGCCTCGTACTCGTCGGTGCGGGACTACGTCGCCCGCCGACGCCCGGAGATCGTCGCCGAGTCCGGGAGGGGAACCGAGACGGCCTTCGTGCTGCAAGACCATCTTCCCGGTGCGGAGGCGGAGGTCGATTTCGGAGATGTGTGGATCGATCTGGCCGGGGTGCGGACGAAGTGTTTCCTGTTCACCCTCCGGCTGTCGCACTCGGGCAAGGCGGTGCACCGAGTATTCGCCTCGCAGGGGCAGGAGGCGTTCATCGAGGGCCATGTGATCGCCTTCGCCACGATCGGTGGTGTCCCGACCGGCAAGATCCGGTACGACAATCTGCGATCTGCGGTGCGTCGGGTGTTGTTCGGGCGCAACCGGTCCGAGTCGGATCGGTGGATTCTGTTCCGGTCGCACTACGGCTTCGATTCCTTCTATTGCTTGTCTGGTCTCGAGGGCGCCCACGAGAAGGGCGGTGTGGAGGGTGAGGTGGGGCGCTTCCGCCGTAACCACCTGGTCCCGGTGCCGAAGGTCGACACCCTGGACGAGCTCAACGCGCGCCTCGCGGCGGCGGATCGGGCGGACGACGGCCGGCGGATCGATACCCGGATCCGGACCGTCGGGGAGGACTTCGCCACCGAACGGCCCTTGTTGCGGCCGCTCCCGGCCGAGGAGTTCGAGCCCGGCCTGTGGTTGACGCCGCGGGTGGACCGGTATTCGCGGGTCACGGTGCGCCAGTGCCACTATTCGGTGCCGATCTACCTGATCGGACGGCAGGTGCGGGTCTCGCTGCGGGCCAGTGAGGTGGTGATCTTCGACGGCCGGCGGGAGGTCGCCCGCCATCTCCGCCTCGCCCGCAAGGGCGCGCAGGCCTTGGTGCTCGATCACTACCTCGAGGTCCTCGCCCGCAAACCCGGCGCGCTACCGGGGTCGACCGCGCTGTCCCAGGCGCGGGCGGCGGGGACGTTCACCGCCGACCACGAGGCGTTCTGGGCGCTGGCACGATCGGTGCACGGGGACGCCGACGGCACCCGCGCCCTCGTCGAAGTGCTGCTGCTGCACCGGAACATGGCACACGAGGATGTGACTTCCGGGCTCCGCGCCGCGGTCGCTGTCGGGGCCGCCTGCGCGGACGTGGTGGCCGTCGAGGCCCGCAAGGCCGCCGCCGACCGTCCCGACGACGCGGTCACCCCAGTTGCGGCGGCACCGTCGAAGGTGGTGTCGATGACCGCACGCAGGTTGACCGATCCGGAGGCGGTGATCGCCGGGCTGCCACCGGATTCGCGGCCGCTTCCCACCGTCGCCGCCTACGACGAGTTGCTGCGGCGGCGGCCGCCACCCTCCTCGGACGCCGTCTCTGCACGTGAAGGAGCATCATCATGACCGGGTCGACCCCCACCTCACCGGCCGCCGCACGGCGCCGGCGTGGACTCACCCCCGAAGCCGCCGCCACCGCGATCGAGCAGGCCTGCCGTGATCTGCGGCTGCCGACGGTGCGCACCCGGTTCGAGGACATGCTCACCGTCGCCCACAAGGAGCAACTGACCTACGAGGGCTTCCTCGCCGACCTGCTGCTCGCCGAATGCGACGACCGTGCCCGCCGCCGCAGCGTCCGCCGGGTCAAGGCCGCCGGATTCCCACGCCAGAAATGGTTGGCGGACTTCGACTTCGATGCCAACCCCAACGTCAATCCGGCCACCATCAACAGCCTCGCCAGCTGCGTCTGGGTCCGCAAGGGCGAACCGTTGTGTTTGATCGGCGATTCCGGCACCGGCAAATCGCACCTGCTGATCGGTTTGGGCACCGCCGCCGCCGAGGCCGGCTTCCGGGTCCGCTACACCCTGGCGACGAAACTGGTCAACGAACTCGTCGAGGCCGCCGACGAGAAACTGCTCGCCAAGACCATCGCCCGCTACGGGCGGGTGGATCTGCTCTGCATTGACGAGCTCGGCTACATGGAACTCGACAAACGCGGTGCCGAGTTGTTGTTCCAAGTTTTGACCGAACGCGAGGAGAAGAACTCCGTGGCGATTGCGTCCAACCAGTCATTTTCAGGTTGGACCCGGACGTTCACCGACCCGAGACTCTGCGCGGCCATCGTCGACCGACTCACCTTCGGCGGCGCGATCATCGAAACCGGCACCGACAGCTACCGGCTCGCTCAAACCAGGGCAGCAGCCCAAGCCGCGAGCTAACCGGAGACCACGCCGGCGACGGACAACACCGTCGACGTCGCGGCGTCCAGCCCGGACATTCGACCAACCCAGAACGCCCAGTTCACCGCATCGGGGTGGGGCCACTTCAAGCCGTCACACCCTCACGAGTAAGGGTCGGCTGGGGCCAACTCGAGCCGACAAGGTGGGGCCAGATCGAGTTGACAGAGCCAGACACCGTGTCCTTCTGGCTGAAACCGGTCGGATTCTTCGACCGCAACCCCGCCCTCGACGTCGCCCCCACCCCGGAGGCGTGCGATCACCACCAT
>NZ_JBFUHV010000222.1:0-11909 GCF_056402215.1 Rhodococcus sp. P4_B6
GTGTTCACCCGGTCGGGTGCGGTGGCGGCGGAGTTCGAGCGTGGTGTCCGGGCCGGCAATGTCGGGATCAATGCGTTTCCGGCGCCGCCGGCGAATGTGACGATGGGAGGGTACGGTGCCTCGTTCTACGGTGACCTGCATGTGTGTGGTGCGGCGCCGTTGGATTTCTTCACCGATCAGAAGTTGGTCGTTACCCGATGGTGAGCACCATGCGGCGCACCGGTGGGAGCGCGACATGAACTCCGCGGTCGTCATCGAAACAGATCTCTAGGATCGACGACGAGACTCACTCGAAAAATCGCTCTATCCAGGATCAAACGAAGTTGCGCGGCAATCTTTGCAGTTAAGGTCGCCGCGCATCCGGTGGGGGACCAGACTCAGAAACGTCTCACACATCGTGAGAAATTTGACGGCGGCACGCCATACAGCGGCTGGCCTGATTCGTATAGATGGTTCCTTTTGACAAGGAACCTCTTATGGAATCAAGAGGCAACCGCGTCTTACCACTCCACTCTCAGATAGAAGGATGCCATGTACCTTGATCAAGTTTCTATGGCGGCGCAGTTTCCGACGGTGGTCTACATTATCGGGCTGATCGCCATCTTGCTGGCCATAGCCGGGATACTTTTATTCGACGCCGGCCTCAGTCGCGCAGGAAACGTGATGCACACGTTGACGCAAAAGCTTGTCGCCGCATTCGTTGCTGCGGCGGGCATGTCACTGATCGGATTCGCCATCTGGGTCACGCAGTTCAACCAGGCTTTCGGTGTTGCTAATCCGCTCGGCCAGGCGATCAAGTCGTGGTGGCTCGGAGGAACGGGCATCAACACCCTACCCCAGGATCTCGATCCAGCGGCCGTGCCGAATGCTGACTCCTTCCAGGCCTTTTACGCGCTCTTCATTCTCTTCGCCGCCTTCTTCGCGGCGCTGTTGGCCGGGTCTGTGATCGAACGGGTCAAAACGAGTTCCTTGGCGTTGATCGCATTACTCTTCGGGGCCGTAGTCATCCCGGTCGCTGGGTACCTGGTCTACGGCTCTGTCGGGCCGCTGTCCAACGCCGGCACCCACGACTTCGGCGGTGCATTCTTCTATATCTTGCTTGGGTGTTGGGCGCTCGTATTGGTGTGGCGAGCCAAGCCAAGGGTGGGTGTTTTCGACGGCACCGCGACCGAGCCTGCCATCCCGCACAACATGTTGTATGTAGTGGTCGGAATGGTCCTCTTCCTTGCCGGAATCTGCGGCTACGCGCTTACCAACGGTTATCTGGTACCCGGATCCGGATACTTCGGGATCACCCTCAACGAGAGCGGCATGGGGCTGATTGTCACGAATCTTATGATGGCCTTCGCGGCCTCGGCGATCGGCGGCCTGCTGGTCTGGAAGGTAGGGAAACACCCGTACTTCTTCTTGGTGTCACCGGTGGCCGGCTGGATCTCGGTGTCGGGGCTGATCGACGTCGTCAAGCCCTGGCAGGCAGGTCTGACCGCCGTGTTTGCGCCCTTTATCCTGCTCGGCGGTTACAAGCTGATGATCAGGCTCCGGCTGGACGACGTCAAAGTTGTACCACTTACGCTGGGCCCGGGAATCTACAGCGCTTTGATGGCCGCGGTGTTGGCAGGTGGCGTCAAGCAGGGTGGATACTTTGGAATTGCGCAGGGTGAGTATGCCTTCCAGCACGCCTCGATCAACATCGGGCACCAATTGTACGGAGTTATCGTTTTCCTGGCGCTCGGTCTCGCGTCGGCACTTGTCGTGGTCTTCGTGGTCGAGAAGACGATCGGGCTGCGTGACGGGCGAGTCGATGAAGGCCTGGAGGCGAAACTGGATCGCGCAGTCCTTGGCGAGGTCGCATATCCTGACCGGACACCTGCAGGGCTACAACAAGAGGACGTATCCGACCAACCGGCTGCCGAGGTCAGCTTAGTGCCTTGACGGCACGCGAGAACTATTCGTTCGCCTGAGCAGAATGAACGCGTCACCAGAATGCGAGTTGGGATCGCCAACAGATCGCCAGCACGACGCGTTCATCCCSGCTCCGGTACTGTTGCGCGCCTGATGGGAGTCGATCAGCGAGCCTTCGACAGGTCGCGGATCGTCCGGGGGAAGCTGATTACTGAGCCGCCGGCCGGTGAGCACTGTTCGCGCCCGCAGTAAGCGTCGAATCCTAGGGTGAGACCGTGCCCTGGCCGGTGAGGTCGCCTGTAGCGCTGATGGGGTGTCGTGCCGTGCGAGCACTGATCCATCAGGTTGTCGCCGGGTGCCATTGGGCTCGAACAGGGTTCACCCAGAAGAAGAGAACCGAAAGGGGCGATCGATGATCCTCATCGGAGACAACTGGGCGAAGACCATCACGACGTGGACCTGATGGTGAAACCGGCCGGCGGCCGGCATCCGTGAACTGCACGAACTGGTAGCCGCCCACGCCGAAGAGCCAGGGCAGGTCGTGGTCGGCATCGAAAGCGACCGCGACCTGTGGGTGCAGGCGCTGACGGCGGCCGGGTACCAGGTGTACGCGGTCAACCCCCTCGCGGTCCCTCGTCGAGTGACTCGAGACGGTCTCTCGAAGAGTCACGCGATGGCCGCCTTCGTGGTCGACGACGCGCTGGTGAGACTTGGATCCAGTTCGTGCACCATCCGCGTGATGCTGCGACGAGGAACGCTTCCGGTGCCAGCCTCGTCGTCACGGGCGCGACCTCGAGGACGGAGACCGAACCTTCCCCGTTACTACACGGTCACGCGTTCTCGGTTACGAACCATGCCGCAATCTGGGCTCGGGAGTTGAATCCGAGTTTGGTGAGGAGGTGTTCCACATGACCCTGTGCGGTCCGCGGCGATATGGTCAGTCTGGTCGCGATCTGACGATTGGTTAGCCCTTCGGCGACCAGCGCAGCGACTTCGCGTTCACGTTTGGTCAACCGGACAGACGGCTGGCCGGATTGTGACGAGTGCGGTCGTTGCGAGGATTCCACAGCCTCCCCCTCGAGCGCGTAGGTGATTGCGTCGTCCGTGCCGAACTGGCTGCCCTTGCTACGAGCCGCGCTGAAGGTGCTGGTGCCGAGTTCGCGAGAGGCGTCGGTCACACATCGATCGTGTTGCTCGTTGAGGGCGGTGAACAGCAGTGGGCTACTCCCGACGGAATGCGCGAAGTTCGCCGCGGCGCCCAAAAGTGTGGCGGATCGTTGAAACTGTCGCTTCTCGCCCGCTGTCCACGCGAGCGCCTCGAGGCACACCGCCGCGGCCAAGCGGTCGTCCACACGTCGAATCAGTACCAACGCTTCTTTCAGAAGCCTGCTCGCCCGTTCCAACTCGCCTCGGCGCATGATGGCCACGCCCATCGCCCACAGGGTGTACGACCGGTACATGATCTCGTCGTGAGCTTCCGTAATGGAAAGGGCATCGTTGAAACACGTGATCGCCTGATTCGACTCTCCGAGCAGATCGTAACCCACACCTAGCATCACGAGTATCCAAACATGTTGTGTGAGATCGTGATCGATGGGCAAGGCGGCGCGCGCCTTTTCGAGTTCGGCGCACGCGGGAGTGAGGTCGCCCTTGTAGACTCCGACCACGCCCTCGGCACGGGAGAGAAAAATGCGGACAACGGGGTTTGTTGCGTCCTCGGTCAGCGTGCGTGCCTCCTCCATTAGGGTCGACGCAGTGTCGAAGTCTCGCTGTACCGCGGCAAGCGAGCTCGCAGCGTAGAGCGCTTTGATCCTGGTGGCGGGATGCTGCCCTGTCTCGCACGCCAGTAGGCGGTCGAGCCAGTATCTGCCCTCGTTGAACAGGCTGTGGGAGAACCAGAACGCGAATAAAGATGCAGCGATATCGAGACCCTTTTCGGGGGCGTCGCCCACGGAAAACTCCATTGCCTCACGTAGGTTCGACTGCTCACGGGTCAGTTGCGTGATCCACTCGAGTTGGCGGGGGCTGATCCAATCGGCTGCCGCGCCAGCGGACAGCTGCCGACACCATTCTCGATGCTCATGGCGCAGTTGCTGAAGTTCGCCCGACGCCTGCGCCTTCTCTTTGCCGTAGACGCGTAGGATCTCGAGCATCCGGAATCGCACATCCCGGCCGACCTCTTCCCGCATCAGGATCGACTTGTCCACCAGAGAGGTAAGCGTGTCCAGGAACTCGTCGGACGAGATGTCGCGGCCGCAGATAGTCTCTGCCGCGGTGAGTTCGAAGTGACCCGCGAACACCGACAACCGGGACCACACGATTCGTTCCTGCGGTGAGCACAGCTCGTARCTCCAGTCGATACACAATCGCATCGTTCTCTGTCTCGGCGGTCCGGCCCAGTGCCCGCGGGACAACACTTCGTAGCGATCCTTCAGCCGATCCCGAATCTGCTCGGGGGACATCGCCCGCAATCGTGCGGCCGCCAACTCGATCGGCAGGGGCAGACCGTCTAGCTGCCGGCAGATCTGCGCGACCGTGCTCGTGTTGTCTTCGGTGAGAGCGAAGGTGGGGACGGCAGCAGCGGCCCGGTCGGCGAACAGTCTTACGGCGTCGAACTGGGGAAGGCCTCCCGGTGTCGTCGGGTGGCTGTCGGTGGGGACGCTGAGTGGTGGAACGCGCAGAACGGCTTCCCCGCTGATTCCCAGTGGTTCGCGGCTGGTGGCGAGGATGTAGAGGTTGGGGCAGAAGTGCAGAAGTTGGTCGACGACTTCTGCTGTTTTCTCCAGCACTTGCTCGCAATTATCGAGCACCAAAAGAAGCTTCTGCGAGCCTAGGAACTCTTGCAGAATGTCGATGAGCGGTCGCGCCGTCTGATTGCGTAGCCCGAGTTCGGATGCGACGACGACCACGACGAGCGAGTCGTCCTCGACGGCGCCGAGCTTGACTATCCGCACACCGTCAGTGAACGCTGCCTGTACCTTCGCCGCCACACGCAGCGCCAGCCGAGTCTTGCCGACCCCACCGATACCGGTGAGGGTGACAAGCCGCGAAACCCCGAGCAGTCGTCGTGCCTGAGCGAGTTCGTGACGACGACCGACGAAGCTGGTCAACTCAAGAGGAAGATCACCCTGCGCGGACTTGCCAGCACGGGGCATGGAGTGCGATCGATGCTCTCTCGTGCCGGCGTGCGACCCGGCGGGCCCGCCTCCCGGTTCGACGCGGACCGCCATCACATCCATTGGAAATCCGTAGCGTGCCTGGATGCCCCGAAGTTCGTCACCGAACGCAGCAGCAGTGGGCTGGCGCTGGTGTGGCTCGGCAGCCATTGCACGTTCGATAACGGTGCTGACGTCATCGGGGATTCCGGCGATCCGTGGGTCGGGGACCGGGTCGGTCGTGACCCGCAGAAACTGCGCGATCATGTTCTCTCCGCTGCGACGTTCGAACGCGGCATGACCAGTGAGGGCGCAGAATACTGTGGCGCCGAGACCGTAGATGTCGGACGCCGCGCTCGGCTCGTCCCCTCGCAACACTTCAGGTGCGGTGAAGGCGGGCGATCCGGTGATTACTCGCTTGGTGGTGGTGAATCCGCCAGGTATATGTGCGATTCCGAAATCAGTCAAGGCAGGCTCGGCATAGTCGGTGAGCAGAATGTTCGCAGGTTTGACGTCACGGTGAATGATCCCGAGGTGGTGGGCGCTCTCCAATGCTCCGGCGATACGTATCCCGATCCGGAGAGCCTCGTCCAGTGGAAGTGAACCCTGACGGCCAATCCATGCTTGCAGTGAGCCCTGGGCATGGAATTGCATCACCAGGTACGGCCGCCCACTTCCCGTGGTGCCCACCTGCAGCACGTTCACGATGTTGGGGTTGCCGGTGAGTCGCCCCATCGCCCGCTGTTCCCGGAAAAACCGGGCGCGGTTCTCGTCGTCGAGCTCCGAGGTCATGACCTTCACGGCAATCGTGCGATCGAGGGAACGTTGGCGGCACCGGAACACGACACCGAACCCGCCGCGGCCGATCTCTCGAGGGTCGTCGAATCCGGCGTCTCGAAGTTCCGTAGCGACGGCGTGTACTTCGTCGCGTTGGGTCGATAAGGGATCGTACTCAGCCGGCGGCATGGCTCACTCCGTCGGCTTATCCATCACGTAACACCGGAACGTACCTGCCACCTCAATCACCTCTGTCGAGTCCTCCAAGGATATCGCGCATGATCGGAAGCCTTTGAGCGAACAATCACCGGCGTACCTGACCGGAGCGTTCGGTGGAACGCAGCTCGCGGTGATCGTCGGGGCAAACCGACAACGGGTCATCCGCGGCCACCTGCGGCGACCTGCCGCCGTGGCCGCTCGCCCGCGCTGTACGCCCTCCGTGGAACCCGCCATCGGTGAAGAACAGACCAAATGTCGGGACCGCAAGCGCACGCTCTCTTCGAGGAGGTGCTGCGACCGGCCGCAGCAAGCGTCGACCTCGACGGCAAGATCCCGCAGTCACACTTCGAGGCCTTGCGCAGCCGAGGCTTCTACGGGCTGGCCTTCGCCACCGACAGTCCGGTCACAGCCCTCTCGGATGTCGGCGAGATCCTGGTGAGCGGGTGCCTGTCGACGGCGTTTGTCTGGGCACAACCACGGCACGTTGGTACAACCCTACCGGCGCGTCCTCGAACTGATGGAACGCTCCTTCGCCCTGGCCGACCCGCTGACCCGGAAGATCACCCTCCCATTCCGCGAGACGACCTTGCCCGCGCACTTCACCCGACCCGACCACGTCGACGGCCCGGTTCCCTGCATGATCATGTGGAACGGGCCGACAGCACCAAAGAACACCAGTACCTGTCCGGTTCTGCCACGATCTCTCCGACCGCGGCATCGCGACCCGCATGGTCGACTGCCCCCTGCAGCGGCGAAGCGCTGCACGCAGGGCTGACCGCCCAGATCGAGACCGAACAGTGGGCGGCGGCGTGCGTCGCGTGGGGCGCCAACCGCGACTGAGGCAAAGTCCAACGCCGCGTCCGGAACGAAGGCGAGCGCCCTGTGCCGCACTACTGGAAGCATGTCATGTGGGTGTGGGGGCACGACGACCTCGGCGAATTTCTCGCCTACCCCGACGGGGTGAACCTCGACGGTGTGATCGAGAAGATCAGCGTTCCGATATCGATCACCCACGGTGAGAACGACCGACAGATCCCGTTCGAGTTGGATCTGCGGCGTAACGGTCCGAAGCGAACGACTTTGACTGGTGAACAATGGTGTTCGTGCACGAGTCGGAAGCCCCTGCCCGGTTCGGGTAGCGATTGTCTGTGTCATGTCCGGGCGGCGAAAGAGGCGGCGCCGAGAATGGGCATGCATAGTGGACGAAGGAGATGGGGTGAGGAGTGACTCGCTTCGCGGGTGACACGTCAGCCGAGGGTCGCCGCGTCGAAGGTGCCCACAGGGGCGGCGGCACCGGTTGATGTGTGGTTTAGCGGCCAAGCGCAGCCCTCGCCAACGATGCACATCAGGACAACCTGCACGTCGTAACGAGCAGCGCATCACTGATCTTCGTGAGCCGGAGCCTGGAAGTCCAGGGAGTGTGATTCACGCCATTGCACTATTTTCGCATCACTCAATAGCCGACCAGTGAGTGTGATCTCGAGTGGTCTTGTGCTGTGTCCAGACCCAATCCTTCGGACCCGATTTCGGGTATGGGTGTAGGTAGTTCGGCCGATGTGCAGGTGTCGACGTCGGTCCAAGGTAGCTGGTACGCCGCCGTCGACGTGGCAGCCGAGAATATCTGCACGTGAGAGAAGAGTTGTCATGGCACGAAATACCGAGAGCATGGGTGCAAGTGTGCTGAATACGTTGCGGGTCGGTGTGGTTGGCACTGTTCTGTACGCCGGTCTGATCATGGGCGTSGTTGTGGTGGCGGTGTGGAAGTTCCCGATGCCCGGCGTGTAGGCCCGCGGCGTCTGTGGTCCTGCGCCGGCGCCTGGCGTTGCAGAGTGAAACACGTGGTGGCAGTTCGGCGATAGAGCGACAGGGGCGTGGTTCTGCCCGTGGCTCAGCGTGGCCGGCAAATCAGCGCGCGATACCCGTGACGGGCCCTGATGCTGTGGAAGGGACGATGWTGTTCGGGACGGGCGTAGCTCTCATGGTTGGTCTGCTGGTGGTGGCGCTTCTGGTGGTGCCCGTCTCGTTTGGTGTGGCGGCACGAGCGGACGCGAAGGTCCGCCGCCCTGCGGAGTCCCGGGCATCGTATCCGAATCCGGTGGGCGCGGTCGCTGTTGCGGATGTAAATGTGCGGTGTGATCGRTGGCGGCAGTTGGCAACCCGAGCGTGGCTGATCTGCGGCGGCGCCTCGCTGGTCGCAGTAGCGGTCGTGGGTGTACTGATCTGTGTCGGGTGACGGTGACGGCATGTGCCGAAAGTGCGCAATTTGGCGGTTGCACCTGTCGGCGGGTCGGGCTGAACCATCGACATCGCGCCCGCCTAGGGAGTATCCCCGGAATCTGAAACCATAGAGTCTCCAATGGCATACATGCCGAAGGCCGCCAGAACTGCGGTGGACGCCCAGGTGAGCCGAAGCGGCCCGGTCGGAGCGTTGTCGGCTCCGGCCGGACCTCGCCGGGACATACAGCAGGACGGCGCCGACGGTGAGTGCCCAGACCCCGCAGGCGGCGGTCACCGCGACCACGGTGTTTTCCCGGCCGCTCGGGATGGGGCAGGTGAGGTTGCCGGCGGCGTCGACGCTGATGGTGATGGTCTGACCCCCCTTCGCGGGCGTGTCGGTGGGCACGGCGGCGACGTGATCCCCGTGGGGTGTGGTCCAGCGGGCGCGGGCGGTGTTCTCGGTGCCGACGAGTCGAATCGCATAGTCGGGGGGTGTCGGCGGCGAGGTAGGTGTCCTCGAGCAGCACTGCGGGTACGTAGTGCACGCCGGCGGCCAGTGTCTGGGCTTGTCGCTCGAGCCGGGTGTGCGTCGCGGTGCCGAACGCGGCGGCGACGGGGATCAGCAGCAGAACCGCGGCCGCGGTCAGCAGCATGAGGGTGGCCTCGACGCGGTCGCTGGCGCGCATCAGGTGGTTGCGGCTCCACGGGCGCAGCCGCCACCACCGAATCGGTGCAGTCACCGGTGCTGGTGGCGGTTCCTCCCGACGCATGGTCACCTTCCGCAGGATCACTTCCTTCGATTGTGCGACGGAGTCCGAGGCGGTGTTTCCGCACGTTGCTTCGTGAGCGTCGGGACATGTTCACCCGAGGTGTTTCAGCCGGAGTGCTCTGGCTGTCCTCCTCGACTGGCTCGTGCATGAGTTCGCGGGGCTTGCGGTGCTGGCGCTGCGTGAGCTCGTCGAGCTTGTTGCTCAGCGGCCAGCGGCCAGCGGCAGTGGAAGTCGGATTTGCCGTTTGGGTGGCGCCACTGACGCCCGGCTCCTGCGGCAGGACGGACGGCCGGCGCCAGCCCTCTCGTGCAGGTCTCGGCCCGCCGCACGGCGTCGTTGCCGTGCATGACGGTGGCCGAGTCCATCCGAGGAGCCATGTCGTGCTCGGACTGCGATTGGTGGCGGCACCTTCGCGGTCGTCGCGTCGAAGTGGGAACTGGGGCACAGGTAGCGGCCGCCGACAACACCACCGCCGACTGCTTCGGCGGTGGTGGTGTTCCCGATCGTGGATGGTGTTCGTGCAGGTCGGGTCGCGTACTGGGCCGGGCGGTGCTTATGCTCGATCCCGGGAGTTTCGCCGAGCGAAGGGGTGCATCAGCATGGCGCGAAGCAGCGGCAACGGGCCGGTCGATGGTCCGGAGTTGACGGTCGGTGTCCGGGTGCTGGTCCGCAGGAGCGCCGGGGCCGATCTCACCGGTGAGGTGGTCGAGGATTATGCGGCGGTGACCGACCCGGGCGGTGGTGGGCACGAGTGGGCGCCGGTGCATCGGTGGGCGGTCGCGCTCGACGACGGTCGGCTGGTCTTTGCCGACACCGAAGACCTGACCATCGATCCGGGCTCTTACCGCTCCGCCCCGGCCCCGGACCCGAATTCGGTGGTGCGCACACCCGGCCGACACCGGGGAGAGTGATCGGCGGCGGACCGCGCCGGCCGCGGACGCGGCCCGGTCTCAGAATTTCGGGATGCGGGCGTCCCGTGCAGTGCGGAGTCCGGAGGCACCCGAGGCGCTCGGATGTATCGATGGTCTTTAGGCGCAGTCCCGGCAGATCAACTGCTGAGCGTCGGCGAGGCGGCTGCGGTGGTGGACCAAAAAGCAACTGGTGCAGGTGAATTCGTCCGACTGCTTGGGGATGATGCGGACGGTGAATTCTTCACCGGACAGGTCGGCGCCGGGCAGTTCGAAGGACTCGGCGGTGTCGGTGTCCTCGACGTCCACGACGGGTGACTGGGTGTCTTTTCGGCTGGCGGTCAGCTGTTCGAGGGACGTGTCCGTCTCGTCGGATTCGGTGACTCGCGGTGCGTCGTAGTCGGTGGCCATGACTGTGTACCTCATGCTCTGGGTGTTCGGATCCGCCAGGTTAGAGGGTCCGGCGCCGCGACACACATCCGGGGTTACGGGTGCCATGGCCGCTCGCCGTCACCGATCAGGCCGCTTCACCGGTCTCGCCGGTGCGACGAGGCGATCGGCAGGAGCTGTCCTTCGGATCGGCGTCGACAGAAAAGTCGTGTCCACCGACCAGGGAAGTTGGTCCGGTCACCGAATCCCCCGGAGGGCTGTCGGCTCAGTTCGCGGTCGCCCACGATTCTGTGTTGCCCTCGGATACTCGTGTGCCGATAACCTGTGGCACTACTTCCGATTGTGTGGTGGGGTGTCGTGCCATGCGCGGAGGAGGTCGGTGCAGAGGGTTGCCTTGACGTTGCGTAGGTGCCCCAGGTCCGATGGTCGCGGGGTCATCGCGGTTTGGAGTAGGTGGAGGAACCTGTTGCGTTGTACGCCGAATGTGACGAATAAGTCCTCGGCGTCGGCTCCGCCGTAGGGTGCCCATTCGATGGCGAAGGCAACGAGCGCCCGGTCCGCGGGGCTGATGGAGTGCACGCTGGCGAGTAGGTCGCAGACACGCAGGGATTGCCGTAGCCAGTCGAGCTCGGGAGAGCCGGTGGGAACGCCGATGCGGGCGGCGCGCCGCCGACGGGCGCCGCGGTTGCCGATCCGGGTGCGCTCGGGGTGAGCCCGGCACGGGACGCCGGCTTCTGCAGCGGATGGCGTCAAGGTTGCCGGTGACGTCCTCGGCGGTGGGGCGGGGTTTTCGAGCATGGATGCCTCTGGCGGGTGAAGAACTGATCGGGTTCTTTCATAGTTCGCGATCACCCACGGATCCGGACCGGCCATCCGGCGGGGTGGGGTGCCTGTTTTGGTGCCCGCGCGCAGGTCGGGGGATCGGCTCGGTAGGTGCCCACTCGGGTCCGCTGGCACCGCCGCGGGTCTGTCGGGATTTGGGCGTCGTTGTCGCGGCGCTGAGTGTGGTCCGGGGATCCGCCGGTTGCCTTCCAGTCGCGCCCGTGAACGATGTGCTCGAGTTCAACGCGCAGCTCCTGCGTGAGTATCGGGTCGTAGTCGCTGAGATTTGTTGTGAAGTAGAGCTATTCGCTATCGTCCGTAGTCGGTCGGTGAGTGTCGCTTGCCAGGGTGATGGGACCACCTCGTTGCCACGAGCATGGGACCACCCGAAGGTGTCATCGAGCATCGACCTCGCCTTCTGAACTGTCAACCACGCCATGCCCCAGACGGGTGCGTTGCCGGTAGGACGGGCCCTCGATGACGAGGGTGTGTGCCGAGGAGGTGAGCCGGTCGATCGCCGACTGCGCGAGCAGGGCATCGGTGGTCATCGACAGCCACTCATCAGGGGCCCTGTTCGAGGAGACGATCGTCGGCTTGCGGCGGTGGCGCTCCACGACCAACTCGTAGAAGTCGTTGGTCTCGGTCGCGTCCAGGGGCCGCAACGCAAAATCATCGAGGACCAGCAGATCGACGGTGGCGATGCGCCGCATCTCCGCCTCGACCGAGTTGTCGAGCCGGGCGGCGCGCAG